>DATNQP010000102.1:0-5015 GCA_036703965.1 Leptolyngbyaceae cyanobacterium | reverse complement strand
TTTTTAGCCGAAACAAATGACTCACTTTGGTATTATTTGCCCACCCTACCCCGGACATCTCAATCCTCAAGTGGCATTGGGACGAGAATTGCAATCGCGAGGACATCGCGTCACGGTTCTGCAAATTCCAGATTTAGAGTTGAAAGTGCGATCGGAAGGGCTGAATTTTCGGGCGATTGGGCAATCCCTCTACAAACCCGGATCGATGGCAGAAACCTTCAAACAGCTTGCTCAGTTGAGTGAGATTGAAGCCCTTCGGTATTCCGTTGATTCTTGTCGCCATAGTGCTGAAATCATCTGTCAAGATGCTCCTGCGGCTGTGGAAGCGGCGGGAATTGAAGCTCTGATTGTCGATCAGTTGGAACCCGTTGGAGAAACGATCGCGGAATTCCTCAATCTTCCCTTCGTTTGCGTCAGTTGTGGTCAGGCAATTCAGCGCAGAGCAGATGCGCCACCGTTCTTTATGCCTTGGAGCTATGAAAATACTTGGTGGGCGCGGCTACGCAATCAGGTTGCTTACACTATCCTCGATCGCAGTTGCCAACCGATTCTGCAAGTGATTAACCAGTATCGCCAACAGTGGAAGTTACCGCCCTACCGCCACATCTACGCCTCCAATGCACGACTAGCGCATATCAGCCAACAGCCTGCTGCGTTTGATTTTCCCTATCCCAATCTGCCCAAGCATTTGCACTATGTTGGACCCCTGCGAAATCGATCGCCGCGATCGGTGTCTTTCCCGTTCGAGCGCTTAACTGGACAACCGTTGATTTATGCGTCACTGGGCAGTGTGCAGAATACCAAACAGGATGTGTTTCACTGTATTGCCGAAGCCTGTCAAGGACTTGATGTGCAACTCGTCATCGCGCATGGAGGTGGAATGAGTGCCGATGCTATACAAGAACTTCCCGGTTCTCCATTAGTGGTTGAATATGCACCGCAGCTTGAGGTGATTGCCAAAGCCAGTCTAACCATCACCCACGGCGGACTCAATACAGTGCTAGATTCTCTCAGTCACGGTGTGCCATTGGTTGCCATGCCAATCACGTTTGAACAACCAGGGAATGCAGCACGCATCCGTTGGACAGGAACAGGAGAAGTGATTCCGATTTCTCAAGTCAGCGTTTCCAACCTGCAAACTGCAATTCAACAGGTACTGACAGAGGAATCGTACAAGGACAATGCCAGGAGAATTCAACAGGCGATCGCACAAGCGGGTGGTGTCAGGCGAGCGGCTGACATTATCGAACAGGTCATCAGTCCTCACTCTCCAATCCTAGATATTCTGTCTCCTGCTGCATGAACTTCGCTCTCTGGTCTGTAGTACTGTCTGATTAAACGTTCGGGCGATCGCTCTTAGGATAGAGATTCCATTGTCGCGAGAAGGATTTGTTGTTCCCTGCGATACAACAGGATTTAAACAAGTCTCTCTTTTTCATAACCAAGCTATGACTTTGGTCAGAGGGATAGTCATCTTTCTGCTGTTAGTCTGGGATTTATGCTTGTAAACAGTTGATTGGCTTGAAAATTGGTTAGTTTTTAATCAGTTTTTATCACTAATCATCAAGCTAATTGCGGGTATAAGCGAAGTTGGGTTTCTATGGCAGTAGCTGCATTTAGAGTGAGCCAATGATATCCCGAAAGTGTGAAAAGCATCCAAAATGGACTCATGGAGTATTATCATGAAAAATTTGATTTCTAGGGCGACCGCTCACATCACTTGCCTGATTAACGGACTTCAAGTCAAGCGTTTTTTGGCTATTGTCCTAGTCGGTTTTATATTGTTGACAACAAATGTTGATTCTGGACAGAATAATAAAGCCTTGGCTAAGCAAGTTCGCAAAGAGGCACACAAGATTGATTCCGTAAGACCCAAGACAACCAATGAGTGGTACGAGGAAGCTCGCGAAACGGAAGACTCTCCTGGTGAGCGACTTGAGAATATCGCAGAAGAATCAGCACAAGCCTTCAAAGAATTTGGAGCGATTTACCCAGACACAGCTAAGAGAACCGCTCCTGTCTTACAGGATGATTGATAAACACAGGTAGGCAAAGAACTCTCTAACCGAGTTAAACGCTAAGTGCTTCTGATAATGCATTGGGATCGAGTATCAGTGGTTACGATCTGCAATTGCACATAAGTTTCTGACTACTTGCCTGAATCCGTAAATCTGCACTGTATAGAATCAGTGCAGATTTAGTTAATTGAACAAGAAGAACACAGAAGTTCAGGAGTTCAGGAGAATTCTGGAGAGCCTTGCGGCTCCTTCGGAGCTACTTTGGACGAACTAAACTTAGGAGCGACCTCACAGGCTTATTCTTGGGTGACAATCCCCCACTAGAGAAGAATTTCAGTGGCTCCCCTTGTGAGGCAGGGTGAGAATCCCTATCTCACTCCTCATTCTGAACTCCTGAACTCCTCCATTGTGAACTCCTTTCAAAATTCATATGCTCCTAAATGGGTGATTAGTGCTGTTAACTAAATCTGCGTTAGACCTATCTGGGCAAGACATTTGAACGCACAATCGCTGTTGGAGAATGATAACCCAAAGGCAGGCAAATGTTTAACTATGTTACAGACCTGTTGAATAGCAGCCTGTTTGTGATCTGTAAAGTTGATACAACTACGCAGCAATTCTAGAGCAGCAGTTCCCGGCGAGCAGGGTAATATTTGAGCCGAGGTTTGCCTATCAAAGCTGGGAAACACGATCGCCCGAATTGGTAACGGCTCTCGACAGATGCGATCGAGATCTAGAGTGACATCAAACTTCGGCACTTCCGATAGGCGATCGCTAGGTACCAGTTCGCCTGTGTTTTGCCGTACTCTAGGGGTTTGAGGAAAAGGGAGAATCTTTCCGGTGGTTAAGTCCAGCGCCAGCACATCATCGGACAGGTAACGCCATCCTTGCTGGTACAGTTGCGTAACTAGGGTACTTTTGCCACCACCACCAGGAGCCGCAAACAGCACTGCTCCCGTGTCATTGGCTACTGCTCCGGCATGAAACCACAGTAGATCCGGACGCGCACGCACCAGCGCCATAACGACTTCATATTTGACCGCTTGTAACAACCGGAACTGTTCCCCGATCGGTTCATGCACCGTCTCACCGGACTGCATGATGTAGTTTCCGGCTTCCAGCGCGATCGTCACTCGGCGCACAATCAAGGATGGTTGTGGCTCCAGCATGGCGTAGAACCATCGCATCAGGGTGGCGTGAACATCGAGAATTGCTGTCTCAACCACGACCTGATGTTGTCCGAAGGTGATGTATAGCGGTGACAGGCTCATGAGATTGCCTAGAGACTTTCCAACAAGCCTAAGTTGTGAAACTGCATTACAGTTGTGCAGATGTCCTCCAGCAACGCACCGGGAGTACACCCCAACTGTTGACTCAGTATAGTTGCTATGTCTTCTAGGGTGTGAGTGCCATCGCACAGTTGCCAGATTTGTTTGGACGAGTGGTTGAGGGTAATGCCCAATTCGCGATCGCTGCTGTAGATCAGCAATTCGTCGCCTAAATCGTAGACATCAACACATTTGCAGCGAGGACGTGTAGTAGTACTCGCGCTCCCTGCCCGATCAACATCAGGCTGAACAGTTGCTCCCCTCTGGTGCTGGTCAAGACTGTTACCGCCAAGGATACGCCGATGGACGAATCCCAACTTCTCCCCAAGTAATCGCAAGGGGCGAAGCAGGTAGTAGAAGAAACTCAGGAATTTGGGCAGAACAATTAGTCGCCGATCGCGTACATTCGGCACAAACAACCGCCAGACGAAATACTGCACCCGGTCTGAAATGCGATCGCGCACGCGCAAGCGGAACAGGGTGGGAGAGAACTGGCGAGATTGCCCCGGTTGCAACTTAAATAAGTAGCTGCATACCTGTTGCATGAGTGCGGGGAGGGCGCTATTGCCTCCGGCAGTGCGCGAAGCGCGATCGACCGAAGGGAGAATGGCGCTAGCCCCATCGCTCTGAATTGCCGCCAGCACAGTCTCTGGTACCCGTACCTCTAACAACTGCCACGCTAACCCCAAGGGATGGATAAGCGCGAAGCTCCCATCAAGGGCAAACTAACCCAGCACTTTCTTATCCACTAGGACTTTAAGTGTTGTTCTATAAATGCATCTTTTACATTCAAGGGCAGCCTGGGAAAGGTTAGCCCATTCTTACAGTTTTACAGCTTGTCTTATCTATGCTTAAGGATGAAGTTTGTGTTAAATCAGCTGGTTACCAGATATACAAAAAGCTAACGCTCAATATGAATTCGGCTCTTTTGTTTCAACCTGATTGGGCTAAGGTTATGTTGTCGAGCGATCGCAGTCTGCGTATTTTAGTAGCGCTCTATACCAAGTCGTGATATCGCACCTATAACTGATTCACTCACTCTACTAAAGTGTAACCATTTTCTATGGATGACTTAGCGCCTGTGAAGTTCAAAAAATTGTTTTGAAACATGATTGTTAGCAAGACTGGAACTTTAGCCGATCGTGTTCGGGCTGACTTTTCGGCATTACAGCAAACCATTTATGGTCAACCAGCGATCTATCTCGATAATACGGTAACTTTACAGGAGAAAAACTTAGGGATGATCGTGCTGTTTTAACCGAGCAACTGCAATCCCTTATCCTTTAACTTCTGTTCAATGTACTGCATGTCCTCAACCGTCTCTCCAGTCACAATCCCGTAAATCTCAGTGTAGATTTTTCCGTATTTAACCTTCTGTAGAGCTGATAGGATGATAAAGTCCTTGCGCTCCAGTTCTGGTTTCAGGGTTACGAGAATGGAGTCTAATGTCCCATCCATACGGTAGTCACTGGAATATGTCGCCACCTCTTTTCCTAGTCCCAGTAAGGTATGGCGCTGTAAGCAGAGCGGAGTTGAGCCATTAACTCGGAAATTGGCATCGATCGCATAAAACTGTCCGTCTTTATCTTCCAACACGTCAAAGCCAATCACGCCGAAATACCCCTGCTTGTGAGCATACTGTCCAACGGCGGCAATCATCTCAAAGAAC
>DATNQP010000101.1:0-2635 GCA_036703965.1 Leptolyngbyaceae cyanobacterium | reverse complement strand
GGCTTTTTTACTTCGGCTTTTTCGCCCCGGTCTCCCTCGGAAATTGTGGACGCCCTCCAGCCTGATGCTCATGTGTATCGAGTTATACAGGTGCATGGCAACAGGGTGCTGACCCCGTCTGAAATCGAAAGCGCGGCTGATTCAGGGAAGAAGGAGGGTGAGGAGCCGGAACGACCCCCCGGTGATGGTATCGTGACTGAGCAGCCTCAACAGGCAGTATGGGTTTGTAGTGCGGACTGTACACCCGTGCTGATTGCGGACGAAAAGACGGGACAGGTCGCCGCCGTGCATGCGGGTTGGCGGGGGACAGCATCTCGGATTGTGCCAAACGCGATCGCACGACTTCTCGACTCAGGTAGCAGTCTTGAGAATTTGCGGATTGCGATGGGTCCTGCGATCGCAGGGGAGGTCTATCAAGTATCCGAGACTGTAGCGGCTGAAGTCGGAGCAAGTATTGTATCCCCAGATAAAGCGGATACCCCAGAATCGATTCTTGATGTCTTGCAGCAGCTACCCGACTCACCCCTACTCGATGACCCAAAACCGGGACGAGTACGCTTAGATGTGCGGCGAGTGAATGCCTTACAGCTTGAACAATTGGGTATTAGTTCTGAGCAGGTAGCGATCGCGCCTTATTGCACTTACCAGCAACCGGAGCATTTCTTCTCTTATCGTCGCGATAAGCTTAAAAAAGTTCAATGGTCAGGCATTGTTAGTAAGACACCAAAGGTTAATAGTAATTACCCATTACCCATTACCCATTAGCAGTAACTACTTCGGTTCAACGATTGAACCCATGAATAGAACCGTTCCAGTTTGATTGTCCCGAATCGCACAGAAGAAGGGACGATCCACAACCATCTGGAAGGGTGCCTCTGGCATACGGGCAGATGTTAGAGTGGCTCTTACGGAGGTTGCTGCTGCGGCTTCGGTGCCTTCTTCGTTCACTTCAACGAAGGTTTTATGCATAACTTCATCAATTTTGACGGAGGCAGAAGTCATATTGGAAAAATTAGCTCTAGAATCATCAAAAGCCTCCTCCATCCCCAGTGATTTCAAAGCAGTATTAAGCTGAATATCGTACTCCAATTTGAAGCGAGGCAGCTGAATTGAGCCATTTCGGATTTTGAATTGGCTCATCCATTGTTGCCAGTTTTCAATAGCCAACTGCTGTTGAAAAGCGTCAAGACTGGTATTTTTACGGGGCAGGAAGACATACAAACTCAAGCGTTCTTTCCCGTAGGGTAGACTTACTGCCTGAAACGTTTCATTTTCGTAGTATCGATACTTACCCGACTGAGACATCATTGGCTGTTGCTTTTGAGTGCCATCCGAAAGGTAGAACGGACGCTCAGCCGTTTGGCTCTTATCAAACTTATGAGTCCAGTTGCCTTTGAAATAAATAGCATTGATTAAAAAGAGAACGTCAGCTGGGTCAATTTGCTGAACAATCTG
The DNA here is from genome assembly GCA_036703965.1 of Leptolyngbyaceae cyanobacterium. Lineage (GTDB taxonomy): Bacteria > Cyanobacteriota > Cyanobacteriia > Cyanobacteriales > Coleofasciculaceae > DATNQP01. The sequence goes on along the minus strand of DATNQP010000101.1, from coordinate 1,180 downwards.
ATCGATTTTGTTGCGAGTATTTTCCTTTACCCAGCTATTGATGATAGTTGGAGCATCAGGCTTCGTGAAGTCCAGTTCTGTTATCTTTGCTCCGTAGAACTGTTGATTTCTTTGCAAGAATTCCGGCTTAAAAGGAATACCTTGCTTCGCCCAGAGAGAGTTAGCAATCGAAAACTGAACATCAGGGTCAGCATTTTCTAAGGTGGCTTTTAAGGCGTTATTAGCTTGGTTAACATCTTGTAGGCTCATCCCTTGTAGTTCTAGCGCTTTCGCCATTGCCTGTTGAGTTGAGGCACTAGCACCGTTGTAGGTCATAGCAAGCGCGATCACTATACTGGTAGGCGAGACAAATACGTTCTTTTTGCTGTCCTGCTTGAGAATCTCCGAGAACAGCTTGAATCCAAATTTTGTGTTGGCATCAACAAATTGGGAATTCACTACTGGATTGGGCGACTGCCCCATTAAACGGGGTTCTCCAGGTTTTGGGGAGTTAGCATTTATCTTCTGAGCCATCAACCCTCCTGATAGACCTGCGAGAACAATACCTGTTGCCACAACAGCACCCACTCGACTGAGCATTCGCCGGTTCATACCACTCTCTCCCTTACCAGTGCGATTCCTTTTTTAGAATGACCGCTTCTAGCTAGAGGTGTTCCGGCGGTTACAGTTTTGGCAACCTTAACAGCTAGCTTAATGCCGTTTCGCTCATCTCCTCTCAACCGTGAGAGGTATAGATTAAAGAATCATTGCAATGTTGTAGGGGCGGGTTTAGGGACTAGATTTGTCCACACAACCGATAACACCCAAACAAAACCCGCCCTACTTTGTCCGTGGGGAGAGGGCGGGTTTGAATAATTTTTGTTGGTGTACCCACCAGCTTGTTCCATAAACCCGCCCCTACAAATAATCTTGCAAGCTCTGGGCTTCAGGCAGCAGAACCGTCAATCATACTATTGCTAATCGCGATCGCGTCGCCGTATTCGCTCAAATCCGCCCAAACGGGTGAAAAGTAGCGATGGTGCAGGTTGATCGCTTTTTTTTACATCCGTAAGAACTTCTACCTCTTCATAGGCTCAGTTATGTATAGAACTGGTGAGCGATCGCTACTCTCTTGTAATCGGCATTCCTAACCAATCGCTCAGTTCATAAGCTAACCAGTCGAGTTCCGGTTCAGTGATAC
>DATNQP010000100.1:0-7610 GCA_036703965.1 Leptolyngbyaceae cyanobacterium | reverse complement strand
ACAGCCGAACTGGCATCTCGCTGTGATGTGATCACGTTTGAAAACGAATTTATTAACCTAGAAGCCTTGATGCCACTGGCACAGCAGGGTGTCTGCTTTCGCCCACGTCTGGAAGCGTTAGCGCCTCTGTTGGATAAGTATGACCAGCGCTGCTATCTGAAGGAGATAGGCTTGCCACAGCCAGGTTTTATGACGCTTGAGGGGAAAGCTGGCAATGAGAAGTTGATTCATCCTGCATCATTAGGGCAGCCGATGAACTTGAGTGAGCTGGATTTTCCCCTTGTTCTCAAAGCGCGACGCCACGGCTATGACGGTCAAGGTACTTTTGTTATTCAAGATAGTAGTAGCTTACAGGAAACCTGGAAACAGCTAGGATATACACCTGTGCTACTGGAGGAATTTATTCCCTTTGATCGAGAGTTGGCGGTGATTGCCGCCCGTTCTGTTGCAGGTGAGGTGATTGTTTACCCAGTGGTGGAAACTCAGCAGGAAGAACAGGTTTGCCGTCGGGTATTAGTGCCTGCCCAGATTAGCTCAAGTGTTGTGGAAGAAATAGAAGCGATCGCACATACTCTGCTAAACAACCTGCAAGCTGTGGGAGTCTTTGGTATTGAGCTATTTCTCACTCCTGATGGCAAGGTGTTGGTCAATGAAGTATCGCCTCGCACCCACAATTGCGGGCATTTCACCCTCGATGCTTGTGAAACGTCTCAGTTTGAACAGCAGCTTCGGGCTGTTACAGGTTTACCCTTGGGAAGCCCTGCTCTAAAGTGTGACGGTGCTGTTATGGTAAATCTCTTAGGCTACGAATATTCCCAGAATGACTACCTCGACAAGCGGCAAGGGTTAGCAAGTCTGCCCCACATTTTTGTCCATTGGTATGGGAAAACCGAATCCCGCCCTGGACGCAAGCTAGGTCATGTCACAGTTCTATGCAATTCTCAACAAGAAGCTGAGGCGCAGGCAAATCCGCTTGGCGCAGGCGCGACTACGTCCCGCGTTGCTAATGCAAACGTTCAAGAAATTGAATCGCTTTGGTACAGGTGACGAAGCAGTGCGAGGTAATTAAACAAACCTGAATAGTGCAAGATAGGAGTATAAGCCAATCGAATAATAATGACTGAAGCAACAACCGTTCGTCCTACTGGTACACCCAGCACCGCACCGACAATCTGCTACCAAGTAGCAATGCCTCAGCCCGAATCACACCTGTTCGAGGTAACACTGCAAGTGCAAGGCTGGCAAGAACCAACGCTGGATTTGAAAATGCCGGTTTGGACTCCAGGATCTTACCTGGTGCGGGAGTATGCTAAACATCTTCAAGATTTTTCTGCCGATACGGGTAACGAACAGTACCCCTTGCCGTCACACAAACTTGGGAAAAATCATTGGCAAATTGAGACAGCAGACATCTCGGAAATCACAGTGCGTTATCGCGTGTTTGCCAATGAATTGTCGGTGCGAACCAATCACCTAGACGCCACTCATGGCTATTTCAATGGTGCTGCTCTATTCTTCTACATACCAGGATTTGAGCAACAGCCGATTCAGGTAACAATTGCACCACCCCAACCCGATTGGCGCGTAACCACACCCCTGCCTTCAGTTTCGGGAGAAGCCAATACCTTTGAAGCAAGGGATTTCGACACCCTGGTAGATAGTCCCTTTGAGATTGGTACCCAACAGGTGCATGACTTTGAAGTGCTGGGTAAGCCCCATCAACTGGCAATTTGGGGACAAGGCAACGTTGAGCCAGAGCGCCTCATTGAGGATACAAAAAAAATTATTGAGGTAGAAGCTAAGTTATACGACGGTTTACCCTATGACCGATATCTATTTCTACTGCATCTAGCCACTAACGGCTTCGGGGGGCTAGAACACAAAGATTCCTGTTCATTAATTTACTCCCGTTTCGGTTTTCGCTCAAAGGATAAATACAACCGCTTCATGCAGTTGGTCGCGCACGAATTCTTTCACCTGTGGAATGTCAAACGGATTCGACCGAAAGCACTGGAGAAGTTTAACTATGAGCAGGAAAATTACACAACATCTCTGTGGTTTTCTGAGGGGACAACCAGTTACTACGACTTAGTGATTCCCTATCGAGCAGGGATTTACAACACTAAAGCTTTTTTAGAGAGCTTGAGTAAAGATATTACACGGTTGCAGACAATACCGGGTCGGAAAGTCCAGCCAGTGAGCGAGTCGAGTTTTGATGCTTGGATTAAGCTCTATCGACGAGATGCCAACAGCGACAATTCTCAGATTTCCTATTACTTAAAAGGGGAAATGGTGTCGTTCTTACTGGATTTGCTGATTCGTGCGCGACATGGCAATAAGCGATCGCTCGATGATGTCATGCGCCAGATGTGGCAGCAGTTTGGTCAAGATGAAATTGGCTTCACTCCCTCTGAACTACGAGGTGTCATTGAGTCCGTCGCTGATCTGGATTTGGACAACTTCTTCCAGCGCTACATTGATGGCACCGATGAGTTACCGTTCAATGACTATTTGGAACCCTTTGGTTTGCAGCTGACTGCCGCCGAGGCAGAGGAACCTGTGCCTCACTTGGGTGTGAACATAAAGACAGACAATGGAAAAGAGGTAATCCAGTTTGTCGAAGTAGGTTCTCCAGCTGCGTTGGCAGGCATTGATAGCGGTGATGAATTGCTAGCAATCGAGGGTTGGCGCGTAACAGCCGACCAACTAAGCGATCGCCTCAAAGACTACAAGCCTGGAGACACCATCAAAGTAGCGGTTTTCCACCAAGACGAACTCCGTACCCTACCCGTCACACTAGCGACACCACGACCCAGCCGTTACCAGATTGTATCCGTCGAAACTCCTTCCGATGCTCAGAAACAGAACTTTCTTGGGTGGTTAAGAGCATCTTTAACAACAATCAGCTGAAGGCTCAAGTGTGGAGTATCAATAAATCTCCAGTGGTTTATTTACGTTGAACAAGAAGAAGACAGGAGTTCAGGAGTTCAGGATTCTCCTGAACCCTGGACAAATTGGAGTTCTGGCGACCTCTCTTGGACAGGACTTAGAGTAGAAGGATTTGTATGAAGAATTAGATGGTAGAATCAGGGCTGCAACCTTAGATGCTCCTGAAGGACACATTGTTTATGAAAGCTACAACGACTGATAAAGTTCCAAAATGGGTGGCTTCTCATAAGTCAAAGAATGTTAATTTTCAGCCATTAAATCAGGATAATGATGCAAGGGCTAAAGGTAACATTAGCGTAAGAAATGTAACTATTGTATTTAGGCGTCGAAGTGAAAGGCTCATTGGAATTAAAGACATTAGCCTAGAAATTAAATCTGGTGAGTTTGTTTCGCTTTTAGGTTCATCGGGTTGCGGAAAATCTACATTACTGAATGCGATCGCTGGAATTGTCAAGCCAACAGAAGGCAGTATTTGGATTGATAATCGGCAGGTCATTGAACCAAATCCTGCTTGTAGTGTTGTTTTTCAACATCATTCTCTTTTTCCCTGGATGACAGCTCGACAGAATGTCTCCTTTGGTCCCAAAATGCTTGGATTTCAATCTCCGGAGGCTGTAGGAATGCAGTTTCTAACATTGGTAGGTCTAGAGAAGTTTAAAGACTGCTATCCTTCCATGCTCTCTGGTGGTATGCAACAAAGAGTTGGTATTGCAAGAGCATTAGCGACTTATCCACCAGTATTACTAATGGATGAACCTTTTGGTGCCTTAGATGCACAAACGCGAAGCATTATGCAGGAAGAGTTATTAAAAATTTGGACAAAATTCAAAACGACTGTCGTATTCGTGACTCATGATATTGACGAGGCTATATTCTTATCAGATCGAATCTGCATTATGCAATCGTCACCTAGATCGATTAAAGAAGAAATAGTTGTAAATCTTGATAGACCTCGTGTACCAGAGGTTATGCTATCAGAGGCATACATCAAAATTCGCCAAAAAGTTTTTTCCTCGATCAAGGATGAAAGTTTAAAGGCTTTTAATCGCCAATAGTTATAACGAATATGACATCTCAAAAGTTATCACTCGATTTTTCCTGGTTAACGGTCAGTCTTGTCTTATTCATACTAGTGTGGTCTGCGATTTCTCTTTTGTTCAACAACGCTATACTATTACCTACTCCTAGAGCAGTACTCACTGGATTCCTTGCTTTGATGAAAGATGGTTCATTATTATCAGATATTCAAGCCAGTTTAAAGCGTGTATTTATTGGTTTTTTTATAGCTAGTTGTATTGCACCTCCTTTAGGTATTTTTTTGGCTTATTTTAAGATTCCAAGGCAAATAATGTTGCCTATTATAACCCTTCTAAGACCAATTCCTCCGATCGCGTGGATTCCCTTAGCTATCCTGTGGTTTGGTATAGGAGACGAATCTAGCTACTTCATTACTGCACTTGCAGCTTTTTTTCCAATATTTATCAACTCATTTGCGGGAGGTAAAGCGGTTGAAAGTCAGCATATTAATGCTGCAAAATGCCTGGGAGCAAAGAGAGTTTCTTTAGTTATTAGAATTTTTCTTCCATCTGCTATGCCACTGATTTGGGCAGGGTTAAGAATTGGCTTGGGTCAATCCTGGATGGCAGTGGTTACTTCTGAGTTGATAGCAGCTCAATCAGGATTAGGTTACATGATTCAAGCAAACCGCTTAAACCTGGAAACGAGTTATGTCCTAGTAGGAATGATTGTGATTGGAAGTCTGGGTTCTTTGATGAACGTGGCTTTGGGGTATTTGGAAAGGCACATCATTCCCTGGAAGCAAGAGTATCTTTCCTAGACATTTTAAACTTTTATCAGGGGTAAATTCATTAGGAAAAAGTTATGTTTAGGTCGCGTCGTTCGTTTCTTAAATTATTAACCTATACCGTTGTTATTCCTTCTCTGTCTTGTGTATTTTTGGGTTGTGGAGAAAGAAAAAATGCAAATAATAAAGCTAAAAATCAAGAAACAGCAGTCGCCAGTAAAGTAGACAAAGAAATTCCTATCCGGATTGCCTATCCATCGGGTATGAATGGACAAATCTCCAAGGCAATGGAGAAGGCTGAAATTGCCAAGAAAAATGGTCTTGATGCAAAATTTAACTTTTTTCAGTATGGACCGCCCATGATGGAAGCCTTGGCTTCTGGTAAAGTTGATGCTGTAATAACTAGCCTAATGCCAGTTACTAACTTCATGTCTCGCAATCCAGGTAAGGCAGTTGTAGTGGCTAGCTTGGGAAACTCAAGTTATTCTTTGATGGTTCCGAAAGATAGCAGCATTAAAGAAGTGAAGGATTTGCGGGGAAAGACAATTGCAGTATCTTTTGGCTCTGATTCCCATCTCGATTTACTAAAACTCTTGAAAGACTCCAATCTGAATCCCAAATCAGACGTAACCCTTTTGAATACTCAGCCTAATGAATTACAATTAGCATTCAAGCGAGGGTTTGCCAATGCCATTGCCATCAGGCAACCTCAAGTATTGCAGATGCAGAAGAAGTTTGATGCTCGGATTATTCACACCTGGCCGTTCCGTTACGTATCCATTATGCGCTCTGATTATCTTGAAAAATACCCCCAAGCCAAGGAGAGATATATTCAATCGTTGCGAGAATCTATTCTTTTCACAGCTACTCATAAAGAGCAAGCTAGTAATTGGTTCTCTGAACAAATCCGTGTCGATCCGGCAGTCATTCGTAAGGTTTCAGAGGATGACCCAAACTACAAAGTGGCAAAGCTTGAGGATGTGTCCGTAGAGGTGACTCCAGATGTGAAAAAGACCTTGGAAGATTGGGCTAAATTTAGCTATGAAGTAGGGATGACCAAGAAACAAGTTGATTGGAATTGGAAGTAATGCCATTTTGGATTTTGGATTTTAGAATCCTCGCCAATTGGTCTTTAGGAAAATTAAAATGACCTTAGAAATAAAGCTTGCACGGCATAAGAGGGGTTGAGAAGTCAAGAAGAGATGTTCAAGAGTTGGGATAGATTATTATCGCGATCGGAAGGGAGTTTTGAGTGAATACGCAATGGATGAATAGGACTTACGCAACTGTCACACGCGATCGCTAACCAACATGAGGCATTGCCCCGGTGTGACGGCAGCGATTGCGCGTTAGCTTGAGCGAGACGAAGTCTAGCGCACCAGCTCTCGCTGATCGCTTTCTCATTAGACAATGAGAAAGATCAGCCAACTGCACAAACTTAAGCAAGGACTCCTCTCAAATTACCTAATTCAACAACTCAAACGTCCAACCTTAACTATCACTCTGGCATAAGTCAAACTGGCGACCGCGTGTGAAAGTTGCGTAAGTCCTTTTGGAGCAAGGGTTACAATCCCTCACCTGTTTCTTGAGAGTGGCTCAAGAAACAGGTGGCCTTAGAATCACCATCTCACCGGCATTCTGAACTCCTTTCAATTCAGCTTCGACGGTACCAGCGAATTAGTTGGGTAGGGGGAACTCCCAAAAAATAACCAGCGATGATCAGCTGGTTAATCAAAGTAGTTTTCACCACACCCAACTTTTGCCACCGGCGTCCTGAAGTCAGCACAGGTGCTGCTACAATCGCAATTCGCCCCTGACCTCTGAGACGTCGCATCAGTTCAAAATCTTCCATAATGGGCAAGTTAGGAAAGCCGCCAATTTCCTGAAACACAGCCGCTTTCAAAAAGATTGCCTGGTCACCATACGGCATGGAAAGAAAACGCGATCGCCAATTCACCACCTTCTCAACCAGCCGTAGCCCTCGCATCTCGGCATCAATTCTCAGTTCAAAAGCACCAGCAATGCTTCCATCCCTAGAGAGGGCTTGGCAAACTAAGGTATCAAAGTTAGCGGGTAAATGAGTATCAGCGTGCAGAAATAGTAGAATCTCACCTGTCGCAACGGCTGCACCAGCGTTCATTTGGTTAGCACGACCAACAGCAGGACAAGAAAGGACTTTGACCCCTGATGCTTGAGCGATCGCCACTGTATCATCGTGACTTCCCCCATCTACGACAATTACTTCTACATTCTGGGTGTCTAAAACCCTCTCCAACAGAGCGCGAATTATGTTCGCTTCATTCAAAACTGGAATAATTATCGAAATCTTTTCTGCTGCCATCCAGTAATGCTATAACCAGCCTTTATGACGTTAAATTCTAACTCTCCCAATCCCACACCCCTTTGGCGCTTCTGGGTGCCTCTCTGGTTTCAAACTGCCCTGATTATTGCTGTCCCTGCCCAGGCAGTATACACCCAGCTGACTGGCAAAACCGTCATTCTTCAGACCGTGCCAGTAGACCCTTACGAACTGTTGCGGGGCTACTCTCAGACCCTCAAATATGATATCTCCAGTCAGGATAGCTTACGCCAGCTACCAGGCTGGCAGGAATTGCCTAAGCAAAAACCTGATGAGAGCAAGCTGACCTTTATTGAGCCGGGAACCCAGTTTTACGTAATTTTGCAAGCAATAGCTTCACCAACCTCAACTGAACTGCCACAACCCTGGCAACCCGTCGCTGTCAGCGCCAAACGTCCTTTTCCATTACCAGCCAATCAGGTTGCCCTTAAAGGTCTTGCTCAACATGGCTCCATCGAGTACGGACTAGAAACCTACTACATCCCTGAAGACCAACGG
>DATNQP010000099.1:0-2553 GCA_036703965.1 Leptolyngbyaceae cyanobacterium | reverse complement strand
TTTGCACCTACTGATGAGGCATTTGCTAAGCTTCCAGACGGCACAGTAGACGCATTGCTTAAGGATATTCCAAAGCTCAAGAAAATCCTGACCTATCATGTCGTTTCAGGCAAAGTGAAGGCGGCTGACTTTAGCTTAACGCTGAAATCAGCAACTACGGTTGAAGGTTCAGATGTGAAAATTGACGCTTCCAATGGCAGTGTTAAGGTTAATGATGCAACAGTCTCAACACCGGATGTTGGTGCTGATAACGGTGTCATCCACATCATTGACACAGTGTTGATTCCTGGGTAAGTAAACGTATAGATAGCTAATACTATCTATGGGAGTAGTAACTCCCTATAGTTACTGCCCCACGTTGCAAGAACTTAGCTCTGATACTTTCCTTACTTTTCCTGTCGTAGTTAACCAAATAACCCCAGAAATGAAGCAGCACCCTGCCATTCTGTAGGGAGAACAAGAAGAAATTAGCCGCCTTTTGGTTAACGCCTCTATAGGGTTAGCATTTTTTCCCACTCATTACAGGTGAAATCCGATTGGAGCTGCTATGTATCTAAATAATGGATTTCCTTCTAATCTTCAATCCCTCCAAGGGCTGCGAATGCTCGTTGTAGATAACAATATCGATTCCTGCGATCTCGAAAATCAGTTATGTCCGGCAGTTGCAAGCTAGCATCACCATTTTTGAAAGACTACCAACAAATTAATGTAATTTCGTTCTGGAGATTTTGATCATGTCGTTTACTATCGAGTCTGCACGCTCTATTTTCCCGAATACTCAAGTTGCTGATGCGGTTCCAGCTACGGTTGAATCATTCAATCAACTCAGTGCTGAGGATCAGTTAGCTTTACTGTGGTTTGCCTATACCGAGATGGGAGTTACAATCACTCCCGCTGCTATATCGGCAGCCAACATGATCTTCGCAGAAAAAACCCTGAATCAAATCAAGCAGATGCCTGCTTTAGAGCAAGCGCAAGTGATGTGCGATCTGGTTAACCAGACTGACACTCCCATCTGCCGCACCTATTCGTCTTTCGGCATGAATGTCAAGTTGGGCTTCTGGTATCAGTTAAGCGAGTGGATGAAACTCTCAATCGTTGCTCCCATTCCAGAAGGCTATAAACTGTCTGCCAAGGCATCAGATGTGCTCCAAGTCATCCGTCAGATTGAAGGAGGACAGCAACTGAGCGTGTTACGGGATATTGTCGTCAACATGGGGTATGCCCCAACTTGCGGTACTCCAAAAGTCAAAAAACCTGTAGTTCCACCTAAAGATTTTGCATCTCGAACTAAGGTCAGCATCGAGGGCATCGACAACTTGACAGTCTTGAGCTACATGGAGAATATGAACGCCTTTGACTTCCAGGCGGCTGTGGCTTTATTTGCTGAAGATGGTGCCCTGCAACCCCCTTTTGAGGAACCGATTGTGGGTCAGAAGAACATCCTCGTGTATATGCGTGAAGAATGCTACGGACTCAAGCTGATACCAGAGCAGGGGATATCTGAGGCAGCAGAAGGAGAGTTCACCCAGATTAAAGTGACGGGTAAAGTACACACTCCCTGGTTTGGCGACAGTGTTGGCATAAACCTAGCATGGCGGTTCTTGCTCAATCCTCAAGGGAAGATTTTCTTGGTGGCAATTGATGTGCTGGCATCTCCCAAGGAACTGATGAGCTTAGGCTTAGTTCGGTAGAACGCTTAAGGGTGGCGTGTTTTAAACAACACATCTAGAACATTGATTTTATTTTTTTGAAGGACTTTGTTAATGAGTATTCTCATGAAGTTGATTGTGAACGCGGACGCCGAGGTTCGCTATCCCACCCCTGGGGAGTTAGAGCAGATGAAGAGCTTTGTCATGAGTGGCGATAGCCGTCTGCGCCTTGCTCAATCCTTAACACAAAGCCGGGAACGCATCGTTAAGCAATCTGCAAACCAGCTATTCCAAAAGCGCCCAGATCTTGTCTCTCCTGGTGGCAACGCCTACGGCGAGGAAATGACTGCGACTTGCCTACGGGACATGGATTACTACCTGCGCTTGATCAGCTACAGTGTCGTGGCTGGTGATGCTACACCGATTCAAGAGATTGGGGTCATTGGTATTCGCGAAATGTACAACTCCCTCGGCACTCCGATTGAGGCTGTTGCTGAAAGCGTCCGTGCGATGAAGAATGTCGCCACTTCGATGATGTCCGGAGAAGACGCTAGCGTTGTTGGAGCTTACTTCGACTACCTAATTGGTGCCATGCAGTAGAACCATAACCTTTCCCGACAGGTTGAGAATTTCCACGGTGTATGGCATACCTCTGGCTAAAATTTCACCCAGATGGCGGGTGAAGAAGGTGAATGACACTACAGTCTCAACACCCGATGTTGATGCTGATAACGGTTTCATTCACCGCATTGACACCGTATTGATTCCTGCCTAAGTAAATAGATAGCTAGCGAATATTATTGGAGAATCGTGATGTCAAAAGAGAAAAAAGGCAACAAAGAATCCAAAAAGCCCAAAAAGGAATCTGATGGGACTAAGAAGCAAAAGAAAGACCCCAAGA
>DATNQP010000098.1:0-4635 GCA_036703965.1 Leptolyngbyaceae cyanobacterium | reverse complement strand
CAGAGCCGACAATCGCCTTACTTCATTGTATGGATCTGATCGACGATTTTTTGGATCACATCAATATTTCATTCGAGACTTTCTGTAATGAATTTATAGGTAGCTGGATGTTCGGCTACATCAATGCTCTGAAACAGGTTGGTGTCCGGACGGTACTATTCTGTATTTCGGCTCGTGTTACTGAGCCGTCGCGCTTCACCCATGTGCCTACTGGTGCGACGATCTGTATGTTGCCAGCTTCTAAAAGCTATCTCACCTACCGTGCTGTTCGACGTAAGGCACTCAGCCTTTACGGTGGGAGTGAGGGTCAGTCGTTTACAGACATCCACGACTCTAAGAGTAACCGTCGTTCCCTACTTACAAAAGTTAAAAACCTAGCCAAAAGCTTAGGAACTTACCTATCTACGCCCTTGGGATTGCTTGCCCGCGAGATACGGCGTGAGGGGTGCGATGCTATTTTGTGCCAGGAGTATGAGTATGCCCGGTTTGACAGTTGCGTGCTGTTGGGGCGGTTGATACATCTGCCAGTGTTCGCTAGTTTCCAAGGAGGGGATGAGACGCAAAGCTTTGTCGAATTTCCGTTGCGTCTGCTTGCGCTTCGAGGCTGCACGGGGTTAATCATTGCTCCGCAAACCGAACTCCAGCGAGTAAGCGATCGCTATGGGGTGCCAACCACCAAGCTAGCCCACATTTTCAACCCAGTAGACGTAGCAACCTGGCGTGCTATTGATCACAACGAGGCACGGGCTGCACTTGGCATCCCCCTCAACACTAAGGTGGTGATGTGCCACGGACGCATTGATATACATCGCAAGGGGTTGGACATCCTGCTAGATGCTTGGAATCAGATTTGCCGCGAGCGCCCTGAAATAGATCTGCGGCTACTGCTAGTGGGGACAGGACCTGACTCAGACAAACTACGTCAGCACATTGCAACGATGCAGTTGCGGGGCGTGATCTGGTTAGACAAATTTGTAAATGATCGTACTGTCATCCAGCGATACCTTTCGGCTGCTGACGTTTACACCCTTGCTTCTCGACAAGAGGGCTTTCCAGTTGCACCGATAGAGGCAATGGCCTGTGGTCTGCCCGTGGTAGCGGCTGATGCTCCCGGTGTGCCCGACATCCTTGAGGGAGGCGAGGTTTCCGGGGGTATTGTCGTGCCACGGGAGGACGCGACAGCATTGGCGCTAGCGCTTGGTCGTGTTTTAGATGATGAGGCTTGGGGCCGTGAGTTGGGCAAGCGTGCTCGTTGTCGAGTAGAGCAGTACTTTTCGCCTGAGAAAGTTGGCAAGCAACTGCGTGACTTTCTGTTGGGGCATATGGTGCGAATTAGCGAGTGAGGTGGACGTCAAATGTTGCTTGTAAAGATGTAATTGGACAATTCTCCTATCCTAATGCTAATCAATAAGCTAAAGCACCTATTATCCGACAAGTTTATTCGCAATGTTGGCTGGCTGGGAGCCTCGGAGCTGGTGAATCGCATCTTCCGCCTAGGTGTAACAGTTACTCTAGCTCGCCTGTTCCGCCCATACGATTATGGACTAGTATCAGTTGTTTATACCACCTTTGAATTTGCAATGGTTTTGACTCTCAGAGGTGGCACCGGAGCTAAGATTGTTCAGGCTAATGAGCAGGATGTAAAAACTATATGCGATACCTCCTACTGGCTTAATTGGATTTTGTGTGGATCGCTTTTTATTATCCAGTGTGTTGCTGCTTTCCCAATTGCTCAGTTTTATGGTAATAATCAGCTCATTTTGCCCCTTTGCACCATCGCATTGACGTACTTAATGCTTCCGGGGTTCCTAATTCAGGAATCATTGCTTCAACGAGAGAACCGACTAGAAGTTGTGGCATTGTGTCAGGCGACACAGGGGATACTCAGTAACACTCTAACTATCGGTTTAGCTTTATTGGGTATGGGGGTTTGGGCCATAGTCTGGTCCATGGTTCTAACAACTCCAGTGTGGATTGTGATCAACTATATGAATCATCCCTGGCGACCTCCTAAATCCTTCACGCTGGAGCGATCGAAGGAGATCATTAATTTTGGCAAAAATCTTCTTGGGGTTGAGTTGCTAGGTAAGCTAAGAGGTAATTTAGATTACTTGCTGATAGGCGGTTTTCTAGGAATTGATGCACTGGGAGTGTACTACTTTGCCTTCAATGCTGGCTTAGGGATTAGTCTGAGCGTGATAGTGACGCTTACTTCGGCTTTATTCCCTTATCTTTGTGAGGCTCGTGGGAATTTAAATCAGTTTAAAAATCGATATTTTGGTAGTCTCAAGAAAATTGCACTAATTGTAGTGCCACTCGTTGTTCTACAGTCGAGCTTAGCTCCGCTCTATGTACCGATTGTCTTTGGGCAAAAGTGGGTAGGGGCAATTCCTATCTTAGTACTGATTTGCCTCTCAGCTGTGCCCATGGCCTTTGCTCGTGCTGCTTCCCAGCTACTTCAGGCTGTAGATAAAAGTCATATTGATCTTTACTGGAACATCATTTTCACAGTAATCTTCGCGGCGTCCTTGCTGCTGGCGATGCGAGGAGGAATTTATTGGGTGGCAGTAGCTGTACTTATCTCCCAAGTCGTAGCGCTTCCCATCTTCACAATTTGGGTCAGTCGCTCGGTGTTTGCCAAAAAATCTGACTTCTAATATTACTCTAGGCGAGAATGTGACTTCCTCTGAGTAGAGACACGATGACATTGTGTCTCTACTATTTTTTTCCAGACCTAAGCAGGGAACAACCCAACCGAGAGGCAGCTATCTCAGCAGGATTGATGCAATTGTGCTTCCCCCAAAGCTGGGAGGTCAGGGGCGATGAGTAAGACTACGTAAGTTTTCTTCAAGATTAAAGCCGACAAAAAAAGTCGGGTATGTTTGCCCTGGTTTTAACGCTGTGTTACTATCAGACGACGATTGACGGACATTGAGAGATTGCAGCCATGACCCAGGCGACTATATCCCAGACATCAGCGGCATCTGCCACCTTCAAGAATCTGACCTGCAAAGAGTGCGGTGCCGAGTACGAACCTCAGGCAATACACGTTTGTGAAGAGTGTTTTGGTCCCTTGGAAGTTAGCTACGATTACGATGCCCTGCGACGCCAAGTGACCCGCGAAAGTATCCAAGCAGGACCGAATTCGATTTGGCGTTATCGTCCTTTCTTACCCGTTGCCACAGATAATCTCATTGATGTCGGTACTGGCATGACACCCTTGGTGAAATCTAATCGGTTGGCACGACGCCTGGGGCTGAAAAATCTCTACATTAAAAATGATGCCGTCAATATGCCCACCCTCAGTTTCAAAGATCGGGTGGTATCGGTCGCCTTAACCAGAGCACGGGAATTAGGATTTTCTACGGTGTCCTGTGCCAGCACTGGCAATTTGGCTAATTCTACAGCGGCGATCGCGGCTCATGCTGGTCTCGACTGTTGCGTCTTTATCCCTGCGGACTTGGAGGCTGGTAAAGTCCTAGGTACCCTGATCTACAACCCCACTGTCATGGCGGTACAAGGCAACTACGACCAAGTCAACCGTCTGTGCTGTGAGGTTGCCAACACCCACGGTTGGGGCTTCGTCAACATTAACCTGCGCCCTTACTACTCTGAAGGCTCAAAAACACTGGGTTATGAAGTTGCCGAACAACTTGGCTGGCAGTTGCCCGACCACATCGTTGCACCACTAGCCTCTGGTTCGTTGTACAGCAAAATTTATAAGGGCTTCCAGGAATTCATTAAAGTTGGTCTAGTTGCTGATAAGAAAGTTCGCTTCAGTGGCGCTCAAGCAGACGGTTGCTCACCTATTGCTCAAGCTTTCCGGGAAGGACGCGACTTTGTGACTCCGGTTAAGCCCAATACAATTGCCAAGTCTATTGCCATTGGTAACCCCGCTGATGGTATCTACGCCCTTGAGATTGCTAAGAAAACCGGCGGCAATATTGAATCAGTCAATGATGCAGAAATTATTGAAGGCATGAAGCTGCTGGCCGAGACCGAAGGTATATTCACGGAAACTGCTGGTGGTACGACAATTGCTGTCCTGAAGAAATTGGTGGAAGCTGGGAAAATTGACCCTGATGAAACCACTGTGGCTTACATCACCGGCAACGGATTGAAGACCCAAGAAGCTCTCCAAGGCTACATCGGTGAACCCTTAACGATCGAGGCGAAGTTGGATAGTTTCGAGCGGGCATTAGAGCGATCGCGTACTCTCGACCGCCTTGAATGGCAACAAGTCCTAGTTTAAAGGTTGAAAGATAATAGAATTTTCTAACTTTTACTATCCTTCAACTTACTAACCTTCAACTTAACCAACAAGCAATTCCCTATGGCTGTCAAAGTTCTGATTCCTACAGCTTTGCAAAAATTCACCAACGATCAAGCAACGCTTGAATGCACCGGCAGTAATCTGGCTGAACTGCTCGACTCTCTGGAAGACAGCTGTCCTGGTATTAAAGGACGCCTGTGCGATGACGAGGGCAAGCCGCGTCGCTTTTTAAACTTCTATGTTAATAGCGAAGACATCCGCTTTCTAGAAGGCACCGATACAACACTCAAAGATGGAGATGAAGTAAGCATTGTGCCAGCGGTTGCTGGTGGCTGAGGAACCAAATAGGGGTGCAGCTAAGA
>DATNQP010000097.1:0-12861 GCA_036703965.1 Leptolyngbyaceae cyanobacterium | reverse complement strand
TAGCTTCGCTTCGATTGCCTCAACAGTAAAGCTGTAATTAATAGGAGTCACAATGGCTACGATTACAATCAAACGGTTATCAGTGACAACAGCAGCTAGTATTTTCCTGAGCTTGCTCATCACAGGGAAGGCTGAAGCCTTCACCTTCACCAAAATCGCCGATGACAGCGGTCCTTTTAGCTTCGTTGACGTATTTTTTGGTCCCGAACCCGTGATCAACAACGGGGGCACCGTAGCCTTCCTCACTAACCTGGATACGGGGGGCGCAGGCATTTTCACTGGCAGCGGTGGAGCGACGACTACTATCGCTATCGCCAATGACAGGGGTCGCTTTGGCACGTTTGGCATGTTCGATTCACCTCCTGCGCTCAACGACGAGGGTACCGTAGCCTTCCTCGCTATCCTGAATTCAGGAGTTCCTAGAAGCTTTTTTGGGGGTGGCCTCTTTACTAGCAATGGTGGATCAACGACCTTCATTGCCGACAACAACTTGCGAATCGTCCCTTTTCTAGGAGACCCTGCAATTAACAATGAAGGCACTATTGCAATCACAGCTCTGCTGCCTGGGGAGAGCGATCGCCTCTTCACTGTCAGCGGTGGAGCAACGACCTTAATTACCGACAACAGCGGCCCCTTTAGCGGCTTTGGGAGTACCGCGATCAACGACGCAGGCACTGTGGCATTCTTGGCTAGCCTGGATGAGGGGGGCAATGGCATCTTTACCACCAGCGGCGGAGCAATAACCACCATTGCCGATAGCAGTGGCCCTTTTGGCTTCCTTCTGGGGACCGCGCTCAACAACGCAGGCACCGTAGCCTTCTCCGCTTTCCGAGATTTTCAGGATTTCCTGGAGGGGGGAGGTGGGGGTGGCATTTTCACTAGCAGCGGTGGAGTGACCACTAATATTGCTGACAACACTGGCCCCTTTCGCACCTTCGGCTCCGGGTTGCCCGCGATCAACGACGCGGGGACCGTAGCCTTCTTGGCTAGCCTGGATGAGGGGGGTAGTGGCATCTTCACTGGGCCGAACCCAGTGACTGATAAGGTGATTGCTACAGGCGATAGTCTCTTTGGCTCCACGGTGACGTCCCTTAGCTTCAATCGGTTCAGTAGCAAAGGACTAAATAATGCAGGCCAGCTCACCTTCTTTGCCCAACTCGCGGATGGCAGCAGTGGCATCTTCCGCGCTGACCCAGAGTCTACCCCTGAGCCACAGCCTGTCCCCGAACCTGCTTCCGTGTTGAATCTGTTAGCAGTGGGTGCGTTGGGTATAGGTACGTGGCGGAAACGCCAGCAGTGGAGAACTTCCTAGAACACCGATTTAGTAATCGAAATTGTGTGTAGGGCTATTAGCTATCGCGAAACTAATCATATCAAGTCTAGTTGAATAAATCTTCACTATTCATCGAGTGAGTTAGGTTGTTCCTGCTCAGCCGGTTGAGTTTCTAAGGGCTTAACAACTCGTGCGATCGCTTGTTGGACAAATGCCTTGACAAATTCATCTTTGCGGTTGAGCTGAAATTGCCGTTGCACGACTTCTGTAATACCACCATCACCCCAATCTTGGTCATGACGGAAGTATTCAATAAAACTCTTCCCAGCAATTCTGGTAAGATAAGCCGCTGTGACGCCCTGAATGGCTTTCCCTACTAAATACGTTGCGACATTGAGTTTGAGTGCGGTTGAGAGAAGTTCAATCGCTCCCTTGACAATTCCCAAACTTGCCAGAGTTTTCCCCAGAGAGAGCGCCAGTTCCCTACCCCGCTCCATATTCAACTCACAGCCGTAGATTCTGCCAATTTCGACCACCATTTGAGTATTCACAGCAGCGGTTGCCAGCAAATCCACGACGGGTAAGGGGGTCACGGCAATCACACCTGCGCCAATCCATTGGAAGCGTTCCACCACCTTCTCAGCTTGTCGTCTCCGCTGGCTGTCGATCAGGCGTCGGGCTTCTTCTCCTAAGCGCTGGGATTGCAGCAGGATATTATCGGCAACTAAATCTTCTCCCTCCGCCCGGAGGACAGCCGCAAGGCGTCGGATTAAGGGCATAACGTCGGGATCAGGTTGGAAGGATTCGCCGTTTTCTAATTGTGCTGGCTGGGGGTTCGCCGCGATCGCAACCACATCCATCGTCGCAATAAATCCCCGAACACGTTGCCGCAACCGCGCCAGAATCGTTTCCTTATCATCTTCAGAATAGAGGTCGGTTTTATTAAGGACAAGAAGCGATCGCTTACCAATCTCCGCCAATCCTCGTAGTGGCTCATATTCCGACTGCCGCAAGTCATTATCCACGACAAACAACAACAAATCTGCTTCCGTTGCCAGCTGTCGTGCCAATTGCTCCCGCTCTGTACCAGCGACACCCGCCTCTAAAATCCCTGGTGTATCAGTAATCAGAATCTGGCGATTTAATCCCTTCAACTTCAAGCTATAAGTCTCCCCCGCCTCCGTTGTACCCATTGGCGCACCGACTTTCCCAACCATTCGCCCAATTAACGCATTCACCAACGACGTTTTACCCGCCGAACCTGTACCGAACACAACCACCAGCAGTTCCCCACGAGACAGGATCGATTCAATCTCCCGTGAGCGACTTAGTAAAGCTTGCCGCGCCACCTCATCCTGAATCTGCGTCACCTGCTTGCGAACAGCTTTGAGGGTTTCTCCAGCCGCCTCAGTTTTAACCACTGGCACTTTTGGTGCTAAGCGACGTTGCTGTGATGACTTAGAGGAACGCTGAAACAGCCCAATATAGTAAATAAACGCGAAGATTAACATCCCAATCAGGGCAATCAGCAACAATAGCAGCAAATTTGCCAGCAGGGGGGCTGTAAAGGAAATTTGGATATACAGCCGGTACAAGGAATTAATCAGCCAAAGCATTAGCCCTAGAATTAAGCTGAGGCCAACAATCAGCGTCAAGAGGCGAGAAAGGGGCATGAAAGACAGGGGCTAGGGAATGGTGAATGTCAGGGGTTGAATTGGAAAATTTGGAATCCCGTTGACTCCTCACCCTTTACTTCTAGCTGAATTTAAGTATCGGTCGTACTATTTTCTGCTGCTAGTTAGAGGCGAAGGTCATCTGGGGTATGAGACTCTCGATGAAAGTGTGATGCAAGAGGCTTGCTACTCTAGAAGCTAAACACTAGCCTACACTGACTGCATTTGCTAGTAAGTAGGCGTAATTAAACATGACTTGTCGTGAAAGGGGACTGGTGACGGCTGAAGAGTTCCCAGTCCCTAATCTTTAATCCCCAATCCCTAGTCCCTAGCCCCAAAAGCGACAAGTTGTGTTTAATTACGCCTAGCTGCTTAGTACCACTCAACCAGTAGGATTGGCTAAACTCAGTAGTTAGCGAAAACCGAGGAAAAAATTATGAGTCTGTTTGACCAAATCATCAATGCCGTTGGTAATCCCACTCAGCAAGCTAGTCCAGGTCAGCTGGGCGATATTCTCAGTACCGTTCAACAATTAAGCAATAATTCCAACACTGACCCCTCAACCATTCAATCGGTCTTATCGATTGTAGGGAACTATACTCGCTCTGCTCTCCAACAAAAGCGAGCCAATGAGGGTAATCAGCAGACTCAAGAATTTGTCAATCAATTCGGCGGCACTAATCCCAGTACTCAAGCCGTCCACTTACTCTTCAATGCTCCTCAGATCCAGCAGATCGCGCAGGAAGCTGAGCGAAGAACCGGGCTAAGTGCTGGCACGATTCAAGCGATGTTGCCAATCCTGGTTCCCTTAGTATTGAAGTTCCTCCAAACTGGTAGCCACACCCAAAACGCCCAAGGGTCAAATCCTGTTCTCAATACTTTCTTAGATGCTGACGGTGATGGTGATGTTGATATTGCTGATGCTATGCAGATGGCAGGGCGCTATTTAGGTCAATAAGCTTCTATGTTGGTTTTAGTGATTGAGGATTAGGGATTATAGCGGTTTGTCGTTGAGTCCAATACAGACCTCCAGTCCCTAGTCCCCAGTCCCCAATCCCCAGTCCCCAATCCCCAGTCCCCAATCCCTTCTTTAAGATGACGTGCGAGTGGCTTGGACGAGTAACTTGGCGAGTTGCATCAGCTGCTGTTTATCAAAAGCTTGGATCAGTGCCTTGGCGGCAGCTTTGGGTTCCACTGTCAGGGTTATCTGTTTAGGGGTGGCAGTGGGTGCTGTTGTAGCAGCAGGTGCTTTTGTTGTAGCAGCAGGTGCTTTTGTTGTGGCAGTGGGTGCTGCTGTTGTAGTGGCGGGTGCGCCAGCGAGTTTTTGTAAGGCTGGACTCACAGCGATCGCATCGCGTTTCCCCGCTTGCAACTGATCGCTGGCTTGCTTGAGTTCCTTAATCACTACGGGTGCTAGTGTCGGGAAAGAATTCTTCGGATTAGCGATCGCCTTATAGGAAATTTGGACTACCCCTTGCCAAGCTTCAATCCCTGCTCCTAGCTGAGATAAACGCTTGCAGTACGCCTGAAGTTTTTGGCGACTAGGGGGAGCTTCTGGTTGTTTAAACAGCTGCAACATCTGTTTTAAGATGTCCATCACCTGAGTGGCAAAGTTCCGGGGAAGGGATGCTTGAGTTTTAGTTTGAGCTTTTTCAGCGACTGGAGGGGGAGGCGTTGCTGATTTGTTGCCGCCACTCACCAGCTGGTTAAGGTAACTCTGCAATTGGGCAAAGTTTGGCTCTGCCTCTTGCATTGTTTTCTCAGCATCCTCTTCCCGAAGACCAAATGGTCCTTGTAGCTGTTCAATCAAGTCTTTTAGGGTATCGTAGCCCTGTAAAAATAGAGTCTCCAGTTTTTGGTCAATTTTGATGTCATTCTCTTTGAAGACTTTGAGCGAATCCTCTAAACGGTGTGCTGTCTTTTGAATACTGCTAAAGCCCAACATCGCCGCACCTCCCTTAACAGAATGGGCGGCACGAAACATTTCATTAACCTTCTCTGGATCGTTCACAACCGAGCGCAGCTCTAATAGCCCTTTTTCGAGGGTTTCGAGATGTTCTTTAGCTTCTTCGATGAAATAGCCTAAAATCCTTTGCTGATTCCCCGCATCCACGGCTGTCTTCCCTCTGCACCTACAATCTAATACTGGATACCTCGGCTCGAACCCTCTATAGCCTCAATAATGATAGAAGAACCTTTTTTTAGAGTAGCGGAAACGGGGTAATGAGTGCTTCTTGGCACAAAGAGTTTATCGTAGCCAGACTAAGAAATACCGCATTGTTCCAGTTTTGCGGCTAAAGCCCCAGCGTGACGCCACCAACTATACCCCCCTACCCACCGGCGTGATGGCAAATGTCCAACAGGCGCTTTCAGATTGAAATTCCTTCTTTGAGTTGAGAAAATTAGGGTCATAGGGCGGCCAACCGACGCGATCGCAGAAACTGAGATAATCCTCATCCGTATCTTTTCTTTATAGATGTGCTTTTAGCCTCACTCCTTTTGAGCTTGGTAAATGTAAAAGTTTTGAAAAGCTCCCAGAGTCTCAAAATGATAAACAGGCAATAAAGGACTTATCTCCAAATTGGTTCGATAAATGCTGAAGAGAATAAAGTTCTGTCGCTGAGTCGTCTTGGCAATAATTTGCTCAAGCTGTGGCCGTCCCGTATCCACGAGGGATTTGCACTGACGCTGGAGGAAATTCTCTAAGGCGTTTGGGACTTGCGTACAGGCTTCGTCTTTTAGATAAGTAGTCAGCTGCTCAGTAGCATACTCCTCATAAGTCTCCTGACCAGGATTTGTCAGAACCATCCACCCTCCCAACCCTACTAGTGCTGTTCCCCCAAGGGTTGCAACAATTTGTAAAATCTTCATATCACTTTGATAAACCGCTAACCCGCTATCAGTTATGACTACGCTCTCTGACGCTGGAGTTCCGCGTTAACTTAAAACACGAGAGAGTAGATCAACAACCCAGATGTTATAGTGAAAATATAGAATGGCGAGCGTAGCCAAGTGGTTAAGGCAGTGGATTGTGATTCCACCATTCGTGGGTTCGAGCCCCATCGTTCGCCCTGATTGTACTTTAATAAATTATTTGTCGCTGAGGGAGAGCGTTATGCCAGAGGGACACAGGCTCTTGATTGGGTAGCAGGATTTAACAGAGCGATCGCACTTTATTCCATAAAGCCACTTATCCAACTCAGTTGTCATCAAGACTGCCAGCCTACAATTTAGCTAACCCCTGCGTTAAGGCAGCCGTAGACATGTCCACTCGCAGCCAGTTAATTTCGTTCCGCCTCAAAGATGAAGAAATTGCCCTACTCATGCAACAAGCCGCGCTAGAGGAGAGTGCAAGCTTGACGGCACAGCGTCTAATCCGACAGCTACTAGGTACAGACCAAACCCCACCCAACGCCCTGACTTCTTTATTAACTCAAGTTGGCGAATTCCAGGAACAAGTGGAGTCTATCAAAAGCTTTGTTGATGAAGCGATTGACGAACGCTTGGAGGCTGTGGACAAATTGATTAACACAGCTGTTAACCAGCAGATGGAAGCGGAACTGCTAAGTATGCGATCGCGTTTTGATGAATTAGAGCAGCGCTTAGACAAGTATTTCCAGACTCAGCGTGAATCTATAGTTTGAGTCATCCCAAGTTTCTTCACGCATTAGTTTATTGAAGCTCAAAGTTCGGCATCCTTTACCCAATCGGCATATAAATCAGGGCGGCGATCGCGTGTTCTCTGAATCTGCTGTTCTTTACGCCAGCGGGCAATTTCTGCATGATTGCCTGACAATAGCACATCCGGAACCTTCCACCCCCGAAATTCAGCGGGTCGCGTGTACTGGGGATAATCGAGCAACCCGGCTTCAAAACTTTCGGCTTTGAGGGACTCAACTTTACCTACTGTTCCTGGTCGTAACCGCACAACCCCATTAATTAGCGCTAGCGCTGGGATTTCCCCACAAGTCAAGACAAAATCTCCCAAAGACACCTCCCGCGTTACCAAGTGCAGTACCCGCTCATCGACGCCTTCATAGTGTCCACAAATCAATACCAGTTGGTCGTAGCCTGTTGCCAATTCTCCCAGTAGCTGCTGATTCATGGGTTGCCCTTGAGGGGTCATCAGAATGACATCGCGCCGGGGTAAAATTGGCAAGGACTCCACCGCTGCAAAGATCGGATCGGGTTTCATTAACATCCCTACCCCGCCGCCAAAGGGTTCATCATCTACTCGCCGATGTTTGTCGGTCGCGAAGTCGCGGGGGTTAACTAAATGCACTTCGGCAATTTGCTTCGCTAGTGCCTTACCGAGCAGTCCTGAACTCAGGGGAGAGGTAAAAAAATCCGGAAACAGAGTAACTACATCAAATCGCACTGGGATATCAATCCGCTGTCGGACAATCTCTTGGAAGTCAAGTCAGAGAATGTTGAAGATATTATAACAAATTGCTTACATAATCTGGCATTATGCATAGATGATAATGCCTTAAAAAGAAAAGATTACCAAAGTGAGCTAGTGTTTCTTCATCAGCCCAAAAGCCATGAAATTAACTTGTTGACAGCCTTAAGGGGAAATTATCGGTTGTTACGCAGACAAGCTTAACAGTTTAAATTGTTGTAGGACATTTGTCAGCCACAACCTACTGAGTAGTTGAGCCAGAATCAAAATCGGTATAAAGTGGCATCTCTATAGACAGCCAAAACTCAAGCCTTCGACTCATCTCATGCCCAAAATTGACATTATGTTGCAGTTAGAATCTCAATCCCACGAAACTAGGATGCCCCAATCTACTAAAACCGCTGTTTTGGTTATCGGCGGCGCTGAAGACAAAGTTCATGGACGAGAGATCTTGCACACGTTTTTTGGGCGTGCTGGCTCAATTGATGCGCGAATTGCGATTATTCCATCAGCATCGCGAGAACCAGCGATTATTGGCGAGCGCTATCAGACTATTTTTGGAGAGATGGGGGCAAAGGAGATCAGGGTGCTGGACATCCGCGATCGCTCCCAAGCAGAAGACCCTCAAATACAGGACTACATCGAAGAGTGTACCGGAGTCTTCATGACGGGCGGCGATCAACTGCGCTTGTGTGGTCTCTTGGCAGACACGCCGTTGATGGAAAAAGTACGGCAGCGAGTCCAACAGGGTGAGATTACCTTGGCAGGTACGAGTGCGGGTGCCGCTGTCATGGGTCACCACATGATTGCGGGAGGCGGCAGTGGGGAATCCCCGAATCGTTCCTTAGTAGATATGGCAACGGGACTAGGGATTATCCCAGAAGTGATCGTGGATCAACATTTTCACAATCGTAATCGCATGGCGCGTCTGATGAGCGCCGTTGCAGCACATCCTGAGCGCTTAGGAATCGGCATCGATGAAGATACCTGTGCCATGTTTGAGAGAGATGGTTTATTGCAGGTGATGGGTAAAGGTACTGTGACAATTATCGATCCAGGGGAAATGTCTTATACCAACTATCCTGATGTCGGTGCCACTGACCCGATCAGTCTCCATAATCTTCGGGTACATATTCTCAGTTATGGCGATCGCTACCATTTACACAAACGTTGCCTCATACCGTTAGACTGTTGAGTCTCTTGCTCCGTACAATCTGTCAGCTTATGAGACGCCCTACAGACTCCATTACTGCTACTTTCAAGAAAACTGTTCACTGTGAACAGTTTAAGGGCTTTTTAAAGCTGGAAACTAGTTGACACCCTAAACCGAGACAGCGGTGGGGAATTCCAGGTTCAAGCCAGGTGACGTAGTATGAAGCAGTTACTCACTGATCCGCAAGAACCTTTCGTTCACCAAGCCTATTGGTTAGAGGTGTGACCCACCAGACCCAAGACTTGTCCTATCTCAAAGAGGTTTTTATTTTAGTGAGGCGAAAATTTTCTCTATCCTGGTTGTTATGGAAGCACCCTCTGCTTTTTCCAGCCCTTAAGTTTAGCGTTAGCGTAGCCGTTCTGAAAGAGCTTCGCTATGAAAGCTGTCTTGGGTCTCGATGAAAGGGCTAACAAATCCCTCTCGCCTGATTTAAGGATTCTGGCAGATCTTAGCCGTACACCACTCAGCTCACAGCGTGCCGAGTTAAGCAGTAAAGGCGCATTCTATGTACTTGCTTCTTTAGGCTTCCTTCCCTATTTTTTGAATAACCATCCTGGGTCAATTGTTATGAGAATTCTGAGAATCCAGACGTTACGCGGTCCCAACTACTGGAGCATTCGACGCCACAAACTCATCGTCATGCGTCTTGATTTAGAGGAACTGGCAGAAAAACCCTCCAAT
Organism: Leptolyngbyaceae cyanobacterium; assembly: GCA_036703965.1. Classification (GTDB taxonomy): domain Bacteria; phylum Cyanobacteriota; class Cyanobacteriia; order Cyanobacteriales; family Coleofasciculaceae; genus DATNQP01. The sequence continues at coordinate 3,619 of DATNQP010000097.1, read as the reverse complement.
GAGATTCCAGGCTTCTACGAGGGATTAATTACCGTGCTACCCAGTCTGGAAGAGCACTACTGTTCGCCTGGTGTGCGCGGAGGTTTCCTCAGTCGCGTTAACAAAGGCACAATGATGGGGCACATCATCGAACACGTTGCCCTAGAACTGCAACAAATGGCAGGCATGCCGGTAGGATTTGGACGCACCAGGGAGACAGCGACACCGGGAGTCTACCAGGTCGTGATTGAGCACACCGACGAACAAGCCGGTCGTTATGCGGCGCGAGCAGCAGTGCGGCTGTGCCAAAGCATTATCGATACGGGGACCTACTCCCAAAAAGAATTAGAACAAGACTTGAAAGACCTGCTTGATCTTTCTCGCGATGCCGCTTTAGGTCCCAGCACAGAATCGCTCGTCAAAGAAGCGGAAGCCAGAGATATTCCCTGGATGCCTCTCGGTGCCAGAGCAATGATTCAGCTGGGCTATGGCGTCCATCAAAAGCGAATTCAGGCAACTTTGAGCAACTACTCCGGGATTTTGGGTGTTGAGCTTGCCTGTGATAAAGAAGGCACCAAACAGATCTTGCGGGATGCTGGGGTTCCGGTGCCGCGCGGCACAGTGGTTCAATACCTGGACGAGTTGGAAGCCGCAATTGAAGATGTTGGTGGCTATCCAATTGTGATTAAGCCCCTTGATGGAAATCATGGGCGAGGCATCACGATTGATATCAACAGCTGGGACGAAGCGGAAAAAGCCTACGACGTTGCCCGAGATGTCTCACGAGCGGTAATTGTTGAACGTTTCTATCGCGGTCGCGACCACCGGGTTTTAGTCGTCAATGGCAAATTAGTAGCCGTGGCAGAGCGAGTTCCGGCTCATGTGATCGGGGATGGCAAGTCAACAGTCGCAGAACTGATTGAGGAAACCAATCGCGACCCGAATCGTGGCGATGGACACGACAATGTTCTCACCAAAATAATCGTAGACCGCAACAGCTATTCGCTACTGGAGCGGCAGGGATATACCCTAGAGACAGTGCTCAACCCAGGAGAAATCTGTTATCTACGGGCAACAGCTAACCTCAGTACAGGCGGCATTGCCGTGGATCGCACCGACGATATCCACCCGGAAAATATTTGGCTAGCGCAGCGGGTTGCCAAAATCATTGGTCTGGATATTGCCGGAATTGATGTTGTGACGCCTGACATAACTAAGCCGCTGCGGGAAGTCGATGGCGTTGTTGTGGAAGTAAACGCAGCTCCCGGTTTCCGGATGCATGTTTGTCCAAGCCAAGGTCTGCCCCGAAATGTCGCAGCTCCCGTTTTAGAAATGTTGTTCCCACCTGGGAAACCCAGCCGCGTTCCCATCGTTGCAATCACGGGTACAAATGGCAAAACGACAACGACGCGCTTGATTGCCCACATTTATCGGCAAACTGGACAAGTTGTCGGCTACACCACCACCGATGGCATCTACATTGACGATCATGTGGTAGAAAAAGGCGATACAACTGGTCCCCAAAGCGCTCAGGTCATTTTGAAAGATCCAACTGTCGAGGTGGCAGTCTTGGAAACGGCGCGGGGAGGGATACTCCGTTCTGGCTTGGCGTTTGAGACTTGTGACGTTGGCGTTGTCTTGAATGTCTCGGCTGACCACCTGGGGATTGGGGACATCGAAACCATTGAACAGATGGCTCAGCTCAAGAGTGTCGTAGCGGAATCAGTTAGTCCTAAAGGCTATGCTGTCCTCAATGCCGATGACCCCTTGGTAGCCGCGATGGCGCAGCGGGTGAAAAGTCAGGTGGCTTATTTCAGCATGAACCCAGCTAATGAGTTGGTGCAAAATCATACGCGCAGTGGTGGTCTAGCGGCAGTATATGAGAATGGCTATCTATCGATTCTCAAAGGCGATTGGACGCTGCGGATCGATCAGGCGGTGCATTTGCCGGTGACGATGGAGGGACGCGCACCTTTCATGATTGCGAATGCACTAGCGGCAAGTTTGGCGGCTTTTGCTCAGGGTGTGCCAATTGAGGCAATTCGAGCGGCGTTGACAACATTCCGTGCGTCTGTAAGTCAGACGCCGGGACGGATGAATTTGTTTAATCTCGGTCATTACCATGCTCTAGTCGATTATGCCCACAATGCTGCCAGTTATGAGGCATTGGGCGGTTTTGTCGGTAATTGGCCAGGAGAGTGCATTGGAGTGATTGGGGGACCAGGCGATCGCCGTGATGAAGACTTCATTGAACTGGGAAAACTCTCTGCAAAAATCTTTGACCGAATTATTATCAAAGAAGACGATGACCTGCGGGGACGCCCCAGTGGTGAGGCAGCTGAGTTAATTTCTAAAGGCATTAACCAAGAAAATCCTGGGTGTCCGTATCAAACTATCCTCAAGGAGACAGATGCAATCAATGCGGGTCTAGATCAAGCGGCTTCTGGTGGTTTAGTGGTGATTCTACCCGAAAGTGTTAGCCGTGCCATAACGCTGATTGAAGCGCGTCACCCCCTGCCGGAGAATGTATATCAGCCAGTAACAGCTGACACCCAAGTTAATTTAAGGTCTTCGGTGGTCAACAAAGTGTAACTGATAGCCTTTCTGTTTTTGTCGGCTAATCGAGTTTAATACAGGTTTTTGTAGGGGCACGATAATATCGTGTCCCTACGCTATGTTGTATGCATTTTTCGGGGTTGTGCCTAAGTAGCGCAGACAGTACTCTGGCAGTTTACTATAGCAGTCGCCAAGGCAATTAGGACTCTCGCCAAATACTGAAACCTTAATCCCTCAATCTTTTCCCTTCTGCCTTCGTTCGACTGAGCGCTCACGCCGAAGTCTGCCCTATGCCCTCTGCCTTTTGCTATATCTACGATGTTGCGTAAACGGTCTCAGTTTCGCATTTGAAGGCAACTCAGAAATGAGCTGGTGAACCAATCCGTTAGGTAAAGCTTTTGACTTCTTCCACGACTGAAGTACGTGGGCTTTCAACATCGCTTTTCTGTAAAAAGACCACCTTCGAGAGGCTCTTCGGGCGTCTCAGTGATTGCACGGTTGTTTTCCCAATTGACTTACCTAACAGTGGAGCTTAGTAGTGCTGATCATCGCATCTGTAGGAATACTACCTCACTATTACGCGGCTCAAGAAAAACACATCTATGAAATGGTCTATTGAGAAGCTGGCTCTAGGAGGACTCAGCTTAGCCTCGACAGTTACGATCGGCATCTATGCATACTCCTACTGGAGCTTTATCAAGCATAGAGAAATGGCTAACCTGGTCATCAGAACGGGAATTGTTTTCAACCTTTTTGTGTTCTACCTAGTTTACCGTGTGATTGAGCATGAGATTACTAAGCGTAAACAGGCACAAGCCGCTTTAGGAAAAGCTCTTTCCGAACTGGAAATCCGACTCGAAGAACGCACAGCTCCTTTAAAAGAGGCAAACGATAGGCTCTCCAACGAGATTATTGAATACCAGAAGGCAGCCCAAGCACTCCAGGAAAGTGAACAACGAGTCCGCGAGGCTGTGGTTAAGGCTCCCTTACCACTTATGATTCACGCTGAAGATGGTGAAGTTCTTCAAATTAACGAAATCTGGACGGAATTGACAGGTTACACCCATGAAGAAATTCCTACCCT
>DATNQP010000096.1:0-7247 GCA_036703965.1 Leptolyngbyaceae cyanobacterium | reverse complement strand
CGCTCTTTGTAGCGATCGGGCAGTGAGGAAGCGATGATATCAAAGCGTAGGTGAATGGCAGTCGCCACCTTATTCACGTTTTGTCCGCCTGCACCCTGAGACCGAACCGCGCTCATCTCAATTTCATGCTCTGGGATGCTCACGGTATTAGAAATTTGCAGCATGATTGATTCACTTGATTATAGACAGTGCAGCATTGCACAGAAATTGTTGCCCGGTTTCGCTCTATTGGTGCTGATTCCAGCCTAAAGTAGTAGCCACGCCTCTAGCTCCCTCTGTAGCTGCAATATATCCCTCTTCTGTCACTCTCCGAAAACATTTGCCATTTTTGAACTCTAGAGCTTTTGTATACGAAGCGATCGCCCGTTTTTTTTCTAACAACAAATACAGCAACCAAGTTTTTCTAATAGGATAGCTTGTATTGATTGACTGATAAGGCTTCTGGAGATTGCCTTCCCGGAGAGTGACAGAAGAGGGATATAGCGGTTCTCAAATAAGTGGAGTACACTCAACTTCTGCCCTTTGCCCTCTGCCTTCTGCCTTAAAGCCAACTACTTTGTACCTCAGCAAATAGAGAAACGCTATATCAAACACGGAGTTTTTATTTCACTACGCCTAGATACGTTAACTTTGTGCTGCAACTGGTTCCTCCACTTATGATCTTGTCCTGCGTAGAACAATTCAGAGGATCTCCCCTATATCATGAAAATTAGTTGAGCAAGCCCCAGTTAGGTTAGTTGTGTTCACAACATCTCGTCTCATCTCAAACTGGCTCTTAGTTGCAGTACTACCAATAACCCTATGCGCTTGTACATCATCTGATTCTGCCGTTCTAACTCCAAAAAACGTAACTGAAGCCAAGGCACAATCCTCCCCAGCATCCGTAAATAATGCTAATAAACTCAATACCCTTCAAGAAGAACGTTACTCGCTTCTCATTCATCGAGTAGACAAGCGCTTGGAGGTATTCAATAACCAAAGCGGCGTTCCAATTTACAAGGCAACTATCGGCATTGGTAAGGGCGGACTCAAACACAAACAAAACATGAATGACTTTGTTACTCCCACAGGCGAGATGAGCGTAGACTTGATTCTCTACAAAAAGTCTGAGTACAACCAGATTGCCCAAGATAACGTTAAGCGTTTTGTCAAGGTTACTCAGTATCGCAACTTAGTTAGCCCTCGGCAAGGATTAGCTCAGCTATTCAAGAACATGAATAATCTTGACTTTGATGGGAACGGTAGCCCAGACAGAGCGTATGGAAATGGCTATATCGGACTCACTTCAACGACAAGCATCACGGGTCCCAAGATGAGTACATTTCAGGGAACCCCCTACTGGTTCTCAATCGCACTTCATGGTACACCCAATCCTGAGAATATTGGTCAAGCTAACTCAGGTGGCTGCATCCATCTCGACTCAAACACATTGGAGCAGTTAATTGAGAAGGGTTGGGTGAAGTTAGGTACCAAAGTAACGATTGTTGATTAATTCTTACAGCTAATCGCCCACAGGCTGTAAGCCTGGGGCTAAACAAACATAGCCTGCCGACCCAGGCTTTAAAAACTTTGATTTTTCGTAGCCCGCGCACCATCCGGACGAAAGTTTGTAGGACTTACGCAACTCGTTGCGAGAATTCAACGCCAAAAAGCAAGCTCTATAACGCTTTTCTCCCTATCTCCCCCTCTCCCCCTCAATTCTTATTCCACCGTTAAAATGCGTAAGTTCTGGTTTGTGTAGCCACAGCCAAAAGGGGTGTCGGCGGTTGGTGCCAGATCTCAGTTGTTGAAGTTTTGCCCACCTGCCCCTTGAGAGCGCACTGCACTCATCTCAATCTCATACTCTGGAATGCTCACTGTATTAGAAATTTGTAGCATAATTTAACAATTACCCAGAGATGAGTTGTACCAGTATTTGAGTAAATTTTGCTCTGATTCAGCTCTATCTATTATCTCCTGGCAGACCAAGTTGTAACGGAAACAAGCCGATGGATCGATTGAACTTCAATGTGCTCCAGCAGTTCTGGACGATCGCCAAGTCCTATTGGTCAGGGGATGAGAAATGGCAAGCCAGAGGGTTACTCCTAGGAGTCGTGCTGTTTCTGCTGGCGTATACGGGGTTGAGCGTGGTGCTCAACAACAAGCGAGGGGTGCTGATTTCAGCCCTTTCAGCCCAGGATGAGCCACGCTTCTGGCAAACTGTGATCATTTTCATCGCTGTGCTGGTGATATATGCACCATTGCTGGCAGGCTATACCTATCTGCGCGATCGCCTCAGTTTGCAATGGCGCAAATGGCTCACTCATCGATTCGTGGATAATTACTTTCGCGATCGCGCCTATTACAACCTGCATATCTCAGAAACCGAGATTGATAACCCTGATCAGCGCATTGCGGAGGATGTTCGCAGTTTTACCCAGGAATCTCTCACCTTTTTGCTGGTGTTGGTGGAGTCTGTGCTGTCGGTGATTGCCTTCAGCAGTGTACTCTGGGGCATTTCTAAACCCCTAGTGTTTTTTCTGGTGCTGTATGCCCTGATTGGGACTCTGGTTACAACAGTTGTGTTTGGTAAACCGCTTGTCCGACTCAACTTTGAACAACTCAAGAAGGAAGCGAATCTCCGCTTTAGCCTGGTGCGAATTCGGGAGAATGCAGAAGCGATCGCTTTTTACCGGGGGGAGGAGCAGGAGTCGAATCAGGTCAAGCAGCGGTTTTTGGATGTCTTTGAGAATGTCAAACGGCTGCTGGTTTGGGAATTGAACTTGAATATGCTGACAAATGCTTATGAGTTCATCCCTTTCGTCCTGCCTGCCTTGGTTGTCGCACCCGCGATTTTTGCTGGAGAAATGGAGGTGGGCAAAGTTTCTGAAGCACAAGGAGCTTTTGTCCGAGTCTTCTTCTCGCTCAATGTTGTCGTTGCCCGCTTCCAGCAATTGGCCACTTTTGGAGCTGGAATTAATCGTCTCTATACCTTTGCCCAGTTTTTAGAACAGACAGAGAAAACCCAGGTATCCGACGAGCAACCAAGGATTCAGACGGTTGAGGCAGATCGGCTAGCCGTCGAACACCTCAGCCTGCAAACTCCCAATTATCAGCGAACGTTAGTGGAAGATTTGTCGATAGAGTTACCCGTTGGACAGGGGCTTTTGGTGATGGGGCCGAGTGGTTGCGGCAAGAGTTCACTGCTAAGGGCGATCGCTGGGTTATGGGATTCTGGTAAGGGTGCGATCGTTCGTCCTGAATCCGACCAAATTCTATTTTTGCCGCAGCGTCCTTACATGGTGCTGGGTACTCTTCGCGATCAATTGCTCTATCCCAATACTCACCTTGAGGTTGAGGAGCAACACTTGAAGCACGTTCTGGAGCAGGTGAACTTAGCGGGTTTGGATGAACGGTTTGGCGGCTTTAATGCCGAACAGGATTGGGCAGATGTCCTCTCGTTGGGTGAACAACAACGGTTAACCTTCGCTCGGTTGCTGCTGAACAAACCCAAGTACGCCATTTTAGATGAAGCGACTAGCGCGTTAGATCTGGGTAACGAGGAACGGTTATATCAACATTTGCAGGCGAAAGGGACTACTTTTTTGAGTGTGGGGCATCGCTCTACGTTGGCTTCTTACCATCAGTCTGTGTTGGAACTCTCCCAGGACAAGACGTGGCAGATTAAGCAACCTCTAGCTCTGGTCGAAGAACAACCGGAGTTGTTGGAACTTCCATCGAGTACCTAAAGTGCAAGCATTTAGTCTTCTGCTTCTGGGTTCGCGATCGCTTGAGGATGAAGAACTACAATTTCATTAATGCTCCTGAAATCATCTGGGTTAAACGTCAGTCAATGCGTTACGCCATGCGCTAACGTCACAGCAACCAATCGTGCATTATGTATAAGTTGTCATTAATCGTAGATATTGTCCCCTCGCAGGGTTTCGTCTGGCAGAGTATTCATTCTTAAGACTTCAATCACTTATCGGCATAAGTTTTGGAAGCCGCCTAAATCATAAGCAGTGTCGTATTTGATATCAGTGCGATGGTCTCGTAACTGGGCTGGAACACGACACTGATAAACTCTACGACTTGATTGAGTGGGGTTTCCAGTCTGATCAGTAAGGTAGTGAATTAGCCTCACTCTGGGTGGCTCAACTCTCATCTCAAAGGCTGCATTGCGAAGAGGTTCAAAAGCACTGACCGTACAACTATCCAACAGCGATTCTTCTTTTGAATGAACGACCAGCGTTAACTCATCATCGCCCTGCTCAGGTCTAGACCATTGATAAAATGTAACTGGGCGATTTGTGTCAGGAGTGCCGAAGCAAACCCATCGCTCTGCTCCCTCAATGTAGTTGCCATAGAGCTGTTGGACTTGCTCAGCTTTTGTCTCAGCAACTCCCGGTTGGCTGAATACAACTGAGATGATTGATATTGAAATACCACAAAAGATTAAAAGCTTCTTTTTCATATCTGCAAATGCCAAAGTTTTTTGAAATGACAAGCTAGGATTCAGGGTTAGTTTGTTCAATGTGTGGACGAGTAAACATGGGGTGTGAAGGCTTGGTTCCTGATTTAATGGCAATTCTATCTGTAAGCAACCTCGTGCGAGTTGGTTCGCATAAGTTGTTATTAATCGTAAATATTCTCCCGCCGCAAGGCTTCGTCTGGCAGATTAGAGCCGTCCTTGTGGCTTTGTTCAGAGCTATTTTACTGATTCTTAAGTTGCCTGATTGCGGCTATCTATGGGACAAAGTTTTGTAGCAATTGAGCAGGAGCGATCGCTAGTTTAGACCCTAGAATTGGAAGCATTCAAGTCGCCATTCAACAACGAGAACTAGGAACAGTGGGGTCAGCCGTTTAGTACGGAGTGCCGTCTTTGTGAACAAATTTCCACAAGCCATCCTCCAGCAGGGCTTTGAGGTCATCATCGGGATAGCTTCCTTCATCTCCCGGTGTTCTGTCCCCGATTTCGAGGTACAAGACATCCTCATCAGTTTCGTTAATCAGATGGTGTCCGTTGCCACTGCCAGCCTTGAAGCCCGCACACATACCTGGAGAGAGTTGTGTACGACCTTCGTCTGTGTGTAGCGTTGGGTGTCCCTGCAAGATGTAGATGAACTCGTCTTGCTTGGTGTGGGCGTGACGCAGGGCGGAAACGGCATCGGGAGCCAAGCGTGTGAGGTTAACGCCAAAATTCGTGAGACCAAACAGGTCACCAAGTGGGCGCTTTTCTCTGCCCACCATACGCGACGCAAATGGTTCAGGATAGTTCGAGGGCTTGGTTCTTGGCGGTGCGTCCGATGCATTGATGGCGATCGCTATTGCTCTTTCTGACATAGGAACCTCGTGAGGTGGGGTGATGAGGGCTAACTATGTATTCAACGTCACATTGGCTAGTTAAGCATCTATCTTTTCCAAGATAATCCGTCATATTTGCCTGATAACACCCTCGTCCGTCCAAAGACATTGATAAGCTCTTGTGTTCAGCCAACGCTGAGGTCGAGCGGCAATCATTAAGCGCATTATCATAGAGAAAAAGTATAACCTTTATGGCGCTATCAGAAGCGCAAGTACAGGCTCTTGAATCGTCACATTGAGCATAGAGCGATCGCCAATTCATTAAGTTACGATCTGCACCAGTAAGCTTTCATTGAAGTATGGCAAAGCAGGAACATCCCCTCACGGGAGAAGCACTAGTTAAGGAAGTCTGTCGGCGGATTCGGGTTGCCCGTAGCTACTGGGATGCTCATAATAATGCTGCTTGTCGGGGAGAACGCGATCGCGCATTAGCCCTTTACAACACGCTGACTAAAGAACAAAAAGACAAAATTCCGCAGCAGTTGCGGGTGTGGCTTCGCTATCGCAGTGAAAAATACTTTGGCGCACACCGAACGCCGCCCAAGTCGAAACAAAAGTCGAAGTAGTACTTTCAAGAGCCTCGTGAGGAAACTGCGATCGCGTTTCGCGCGACATAATTGTTCGCCTGTATTTTTGCTCAAATTGATAGGGAAGATATCAGACTTAAACAATACTTGGAGAAATCTGAGGTGAATAATCTTATCGGTCATGGTATCGATATTGTCGAGATTGCCAGATTCAAAGCAACTTTGGATAGGAAGCAGAGCCAGTTCGAGTTGCAGTGCTTCACAGCCTTAGAGCGCCAAATTGCAGGTGAGGCAGGCGTAAATCGAGTTCTTTGTCTTGCCGGTCGGTTTGCTGCTAAGGAAGCAGTACTCAAAGCTCTGGGAACTGGATGGAGCCAGGGTATTACATGGACAGATGTAGAAATTCAGAGATTAGCGACAGGATGCCCAAGCGTGACGTTATACGCGAAAGCCAAAGAGATAGCTGACCAACTTGGTATTAGTGCGTGGCTTGTAAGCATCAGCCATGAAGAGTCATATGCCGTGGCAAGCGTAATCGCCATTGGCTCCGATTCAACGTCGTAGATATTCTCCTGTGTCGAATAGCAAATCTGACCTCAGATTGACACTTGCTGGCTAAATTTGGTAAGAATATCTTACCAAATTTAAAAAATAATGTTACCATAGTTGAAGTGATAAATGCGCTTGTAGCCAAGACGGTAAGATTTTCTTTCCAGACTTAGTACATATGTATTAGAGTAATGGAAGTTAGACGATGAATCCAGAAACAGTAAAGTCTGCTCTTATAGGTGTCGTTAAAGACATTCAACGGTTACGTGGGCGCGACGAATCCACAGTTTCAGGAGGTGTATGCCCTGTTAAAGATCTGCCAAGATTCGACAGCCATACCTGTGTTGAAGCAATGAGTATGCTTTCTAGCTCACTGGGGGTAGAAATTCCGCTCGATAGGAATATTTTTGCCACCAAAGATAAGAGACGACTACTGACAATTGATGAAGCATCGGCTGTAGTCTATGAAGGATTGAGTAAAGGAGAAAAATGATGTCTGAAACATCTGATGTAAGGGCAATCATTGCGGAACGAATTCGTAAAGCGCGTGAAATGTCAGGGCTATCTCAGGGACAAGCAGCCAAAATGCTCGGACTTCATCGCCCCTCAATTACAGAGGCAGAAGCCGGTAACCGCAAGGTGTCTGCCGAGGAGATTACTAAATTTGCACAGTTATATAAGGTAGACGTGTCTTGGCTACTGGGTGAGGGTGAAGATCAGATAGATCCTAATGACAGTAAGCTCCAGCTTGCGGCACGGAATATGAAAAAGCTCAAACCAGAGGAACTCGACGTGGTTTTAGCGGTTATAGCTTCCATCCGTGGTGGG
>DATNQP010000095.1:0-8304 GCA_036703965.1 Leptolyngbyaceae cyanobacterium | reverse complement strand
GGTAAGGTTACCCTTTTGTGGCCAGATGGTATCACACCTCCCAAGTGGTTGTCACCAGAACTAGCAGGAAATTTGGGAGCCTATGATCTGGGTGATACGCTTGTTTATATCAAGAATCCGGGTTTGACGCCGCGAGGATTGAATTACTCAATTAGGCAGACTTTCCTAGAGCAAGTTGGTGGTTTTGATCTCAACCTGGGTCGTGTCGGCAAGAATTTGTTATCCAATGAAGAATTGCACATGACAGAACTAGCTCTCCAGGGAGGATGGCAGGTTGCCTATCTACCGGATGCCTTGGTGGCTCATAATGTTGCTCCAGAACGACTCGAACAAGCCTGGTTTTTAAATCGGGGCTGGTGGCAAGGCATTAGTGAGTGTTATCGCGAACAGCTTGCTGGACGTGCTGGTCCTGTCCAGATGGTACGGGGAGGTGAACGGATTGTGCGCGGTCTTTACAAATCTTTTAAACACTTCCGTAACCCTGCCTTACGCTTCGACAACTTGGTGTATGCTTACGGCCAAATTGGTTATCTCCGTGCAGCCATTGAAGGGATGCTGAAAACGCCAAAATCTAATACGCCTCCCTAGTCATCCAGCCAGAGGCGAGGGAATGTTTTGAGTTTTGAGTTAAATGTTATAACTTTTAATTCTTAACTCTTAACTCTTTTTCGCCCTTAACGCTTAACCAAAACCTTAGACTTTTACATCCAACTTCTGGCTTTTAAAATATGACTTCTATTGACTCCAAAATCCCTGTCTCAGTTCTGATTCCGGCAAAAAACGAAGAAGCTAATCTACCGGCGTGCCTTGAGAGTGTGAAGAGAGCTGATGAAGTGTTTATCGTAGATTCCCAGAGCAGCGATCGCTCTGCGGAGATTGCCGAAAGTTATGGTGCAAAGGTTGTGCAATTCCACTTCAATGGTCGCTGGCCAAAAAAGAAAAACTGGAGCTTGGAAAATCTGCCCTTCCACAATGAGTGGGTACTAATTGTGGATTGTGACGAGCGCATTACCCCAGAACTCTGGGACGAGATTGCTGTAGCAATCCAAAACCCTAACTATAACGGCTACTACCTCAACCGCCGAGTCTACTTCCTCGGTAAGTGGATTCGTCACGGGGGTAAGTATCCCGACTGGAATCTACGCTTGTTCAAGCACCAGAAAGGTCGCTACGAGAACCTAAGCACTGAAGAAATCCGTAACACAGGTGACAACGAAGTTCACGAACACGTCATCCTTGAAGGCCCTGCTGGTAAACTGAAAAACGATATGGAGCACATGGACTTCAAGGACATCTACCACTGGCTGGATCGGCATAATCGCTACTCTAACTGGGAAGCTCGCGTTTATCTCAATATGCTGACGGGCAAAGACGACTCTGCCACAATTGGCGCAAATCTTTTTGGAGACGCTGTGCAGCGCAAGCGCTTTTTACGAAAAGTTTGGGTGTGGCTACCTTTTAAACCAACGCTGCGGTTTATTTTGTTTTACTTTATCCGTCTGGGCTTTTTAGATGGAAAAGCCGGGTATGTTTATGCACGCTTGATCAGTCAGTACGAGTATCAAATCGGCGTCAAGCTTTATGAATTAAAGACGTTTGGTGGTCGGCTAAATGTTACAGCAACGCCCCCAGAGTCACCACCCCCATCAATTGCCTCTGAACCGGCTGAGGAGTTTTGAAGTTGAAGATGACTCCACCAGCTGCTTCTAATTCGGACGGTGAACCTAATTCTCCTGATGCGTGCCTCACGAATAATGCAGCTGAGTTGCTCAAAACGTCAGGTGTATCTGCTGTAGACTCTACTGAACTGCCAGTTTTGCATGTGGCACCCCTAGTTGATTTACGCCAGTATGACCAATCCGGCTTTGACCGGGGTCGTCCTACCTGGTTCCTCTTACTTTGGTGGTTAGTACAAGCGATCGCTTTCCCCTTGAGTCCCCATTCCTTGCATGGCTTTCGCCAGTGGCTTCTGCGACTGTTTGGGGCAAAAATCGGTACGGGTGTCGTTATCCGACCTACAGCCCGTTTTACCTATCCCTGGAAAGTAGAAATTGGAGACTACAGCTGGATTGGGGATGATGTCGTTTGTTACAGCCTTGATCAGATTCGCATCGGCTCTCATTGCGTTATTTCTCAGAAATGCTACCTCTGTACTGGCAGCCATGATATCCAAGACCCTGCATTTGGTCTGACTACCGCTCCGATTACAATTGGCAACGGTGCCTGGATTGCTACCGACTGCTTCATTGCTCCAGGCGTCCAGATTGGAGCTAATGCCGTTATTGGTGCACGCAGCAGTGTCTTGAGTAATATACCCGCTCAGCAGGTTTGCTGGGGTACACCGGCACGTCCTCGCTATCAACGGCAACTCCGGCAAGAATAATCTTAGAAAGGGAACACCTATGAAAAACCTCTTTTTAGGGAGCATTGTGCTGCTTCTTACACTGCCAGGAACCGCCTTAGCAAGCGAGCCAAATCTCACGTCCACAGAAGCTTGCCAGAAGGGTAAGCCAGAGTGCGTAGACCTCGTGATTGAGGAGATGGAGCGTCGGTACGAGCTACTCGCCGAGCTATGCGACCATGATGCCTTGTTTGCACTTACCTACTTGCGAACCACTGAAACATTTGTGGAGACACTCGATGAAATAGACTATGACGACACCGCTGCGGTGATTCGGGAGGATGCGCTTTTCGCAGAATACTATTTCCGAGCTTACGACGCCTACCACTCACAGGAGAGCGACGTGCCACCTGTTTGGCAGATTGCCTTTGATGCGGCACAGAATCGGTCAGTGGCAGGTGCAGGCAACCTATTTCTGGGCTTCAACGCACACATTCAACGGGACTTGCCGTTTGTGCTATACGAGCTTTATGTACAAGGCAATCCGGTAAGTTACGAAGACCATACCCGCGTCAACCAATTCCTTCAACAAGTAGATGTGCTGGACGAACTTGCACAAAAGTTTGACCCGACAATTGACGACACGGATTTGCCGGGTGAGGAGGATGACCCGCAGCAGTTTCAACTCATCGCTCAGTGGCGCGAAGGAGCGTACCTCAATTTTGAGCGACTCCGAGATGCTCCAACCGACGCAGAGCGGGCACAGGTAGCAGCGGAAATCGAAGGGTACTCAGCAGCATTCGCTCAAGGGCTGCAACTGGCGTTCACTTACCCACCCGGTACGGATAGCTCAGCGAGGGATGCTTATTGTCAGCAATGCTCCCAAGGAAATCACGCTTCCGTACCCGAACCCAATTCTGGGTCTGCATTATTGTTGCTGAGTGGCATTTGGCTGCTCATGAATAAGTTAAAACCCAAAATATTTGCATCTCGACGTTCCTAGCCGTCTTGATATTAGACCTCTTGCACGAATCATATCAAATCTGGGTTTAATACCCCCTTTTTCAACAACCCTCACAATTTTGTAGAGACGTTCCGCCGGAACGTCTCTACGACTGGAAACAAAAAGGGGGTTATAGAAGCGGATTTGGTATCACAGAGCCGGAAGATTTTTCGTAGGGGCAGGCACGGAGGCACTGCCCCAAACCCTGGAGGGGTAACCACGACCGGAGCGAAGTGAGGAGATTGCCCCTACCATTACTGAGCTGATGCTCTAGCAGCACCGAGATATGATTACTGAACCGATGCTTTAGTGGGGACGCCGCTCTTGAGCATTGCTTTCGTCGCAGACTCACCCGCTTGCCGCAGTTGTCGCGTTAACTGAATGTTCAACAATCCCAGCATCAGCGATTGACCGATGATTGCTAGGAAGACAGCCATTCCGGTAGTGTGTTTTACAGCAAGCCAAGGAAAAGCAGAAAACATCCACACACCAGGGCTATTCTCAGGCTGTATCGATAGGAAGCCAAAAATGATTGGTGGCAAGACAATCGATAGTCCTACGGTTGCTGCTGCCCAAGGTGCCCGGTTCTGATTTTTCATGAATAGCATCAGCTGGGCAATGCTGGCATAAACACAGATTAAGCTCATATTCAACAACAGCCCCCAGAGCGCTGGTGTCTTGTATTCACTCGCAGGCCATAGTAGTATCCAGGGCAGCAAGATTGCTGAGGCGATCGCTACATTGAGTACCACCGCCACCAGTGCAGGGCTTTTTTCACCCCAAATCAAATCTGCCATAACGCCTGCTTTGCGGGAAGAGCGCTTTTGATGCCGGTAACGTGCCCAATCCTGCATGGCTTGTCGGTGCGGACTTAGCGCGGCGATGAGACATAAAAACATCAGCAGGTTGAACACAAGCAGCATCTGAAAATTCTGAAACAGATCTCTTGGATAATTTGTCCATTCCCCAACTTGAGGGTTTAGGGTAAATCCGACAATTACTGTTTCAAAGCAAGCTGTCAGCCAGTAACTCTGTTGCTTGCCCAGTAAGGTTGCGTTGGGGTTGTGGAAGCAGCGCTTTAGACCTTGCCAAACCCAGTACGTACAAAGACCATAGTTTAGCACCATCAAGCCAAAGGCAGTCCAAACACTAGCACCCACCGGCAGACTCCACCATTTCAACTGTTCTATGCCATTGGATTGAAAGATAGGAGTGGCAGCATTGAGAGAGTTAGCACCAAGCAGGTGAGGAAGGATGATTGAGGGACTAAACAGCGTCACCCAGTCAGCTGGATAATGGTTGATGATCTTGCTGTCACTGATGGTCATCGCTGTCGTGACAAACAGAAACATCAATACCACACCACTGCCCAACCAGGCTTGAAACCCACCCAGCCGCTGAGTGACAACT
Source organism: Leptolyngbyaceae cyanobacterium (assembly GCA_036703965.1). Classification (GTDB taxonomy): domain Bacteria; phylum Cyanobacteriota; class Cyanobacteriia; order Cyanobacteriales; family Coleofasciculaceae; genus DATNQP01. The sequence goes on along the minus strand of DATNQP010000095.1, from coordinate 3,550 downwards.
AAGCCAAATAGTAGTGCCCCACTGTAGAAGAACAGGCAACTGGCACCCAGGACAGTGTAAAAGCCCAGAATCAGGCTCAATGGGATATGACCCGACAATCCTGATACCAGATGCAAGGGCAGCGCTAGGAAGCCTACGAGATAAAGGAGAACTGGTACTCCTAGGATTTTGCCAGTCAAGATGCTCAGGCTGGACTGAGGAGTGAGACGAAGGAAGTTGAGTGTGCCACGCTGCTCTTCTTTCGAGAGGTCACTGATCAGCATGTAGGTGCCGACGAGCAATAGCGTAAAGATGCCGATGATAGTAAGCCAGACGAACACGTCTTGCCACCATACCTGCCAGTTGATGACAAAACCATCGTTGCCGTCGGCGAGGCAGGTAGGTAGGGAATAATTTTTGCTTTCACCAGTGCAATATCGGTTAAGGACGGCTCGCGAACCCTCTACATCAACCTGGTCCGAACCATCACCGCTTGGCAGCTGACTTGCCAAATTCATCAGTATTAACAGCTGACCGACCAGTGAGATAGGCACGGCAATTAGGATGTTGCGGGGTTTGAAACGCCCTTTAATTTCTCGGAACATCTGGGGATTCCAGTTGCCCAGTTGCTCTAGCCAGGGTAGGGTCATAGCAATTTTCCTCAATTACAAAATGTTTGGTTCCAGGGGGCAGGGGGCAGGGGGCAGGGAAAAGTTAGCTTTCGGGAGAGGCTCTCGTCACTGGTTACTGGTCACTGCTCACTGTTTGACGCCCAGCTAGCAGGGCAAAGGAAGCCGATTCACCAGCCCGCCGCAACTGTCGCGTTAGCTGTAAAGTTAATACTCCTAGTATGCTCCAATGAACGAAGAGAACCTGACAAATCAGCGTTGCAGATGCCTTTTCAACCGCATACCAGGGAAAAGCTGTAAATAGCCATAGACCTCCCCCATTTTGTCCAGGGTTAAGGGATAGCATGCTTAAAATCAATGGGGGTAAGAAAATCGCACTGACTACTGTGCCCGCTGCCCAAATTGTCCGCTTTGGAGTTTTCATCAACAGCATCAGCTGAGTGAGAGCGGCGTAGAGCAAGATTAAATTTAGTATTAGCACAAGACCTGAGAGCGCTGTCAGCTTATGGTCCAACCCGACATTCCAAAGCAGAATCCAACTTACTACCGGAAGAGAGGCAATAATCAGATTAATCGCGATCGCTCCCACTGCTGGACTCTTTTCACCCCAGATCAAATCCTGTACCAAAGAGTAACTCCAGAAGCGCCTAGCAGTAGAACCCTTTGAGCGCCGATAGCGTGCCCAATCCTGCAAAGCTTGGCGGTGAGGGGATAGAGCTGCAATCAGACCCAAAAACAACAGTAGGTTCACTACAAACAACGCATTGAGATTGTATAAAAATTGCGAAGAGTACCTTTGTTGTGGAGATTGTAGAGCGAAGCCCAGAGTTACCACTGTGGAGCAGGCTACCAGTAAATAACTCTGCTGCTTGCTCAGCATCGTGGTGGTGGGATTGCGAAAGCGCCGATTCAGCGCTTGCCCAATCCAGTAAGTCCATAAACCGTAGTTGAGCAGCGAGAAGATGACAACGCTAATGCCCGCTGCGCCCAAGGGTAAGTAGAACCATTGCCAATCTTGTATTGCTCCGTGATTGAAGGGAAACTGTTTATATCGCGAACCTGTCCGATCAACTAAATAGGGAAGCAAAACAGAAGGATTAAAGAGATTCAACCAATCAGTTGGACTGTGGTCTATCTGTCTAGTATTGGCGATAACCAAGAAAATTAAGATTGCACCACTACCTAACCAAGACTGAAACCCACCAAGCCCAGAGCTAACTAAGCCAAACAGCAGGGAAGCACTGTAGAAGAACGCACAGCTAGCAACCAGAACTACCCAGAAGCTAATAATTTCAACCAAAGGAATTTGGGCAGACAACCCTGACCACAGGAAGGAAGGGATTGTGAGGATTGCTGCTATATAGAGCAAAATGGGAACCCCTAGCAGTTTGCCGAGCAAAATACTCTGGGTAGACTGAGGGCTGAGTCGCACAAAATTCAGTGTGCCACGACGCTCTTCCCTGGCTAAGTCATTGATGAGCATATAGGAACCCACCACCAACAGGGCGAACAAAATAGTCACACTGAGTGAGGTAAAGATTTGTGGATAGTGGTCTTGCCACCAAAGCTGCATATTAATTGCATCTGGGGGGCAGTTCCCATTTATCAGAAATTGTTCCAGGTGTTCTCTTCTCGCCTTTAGGTCTTCTATTCTTCCTTTGAGTTCCTGAATTTTTTCCGGGTTATAGTGTTCAGGTTTAGTGTAACGGGAGAATTGTGCTTGAAGTTGACTATATTGCGCTCCCAGTTGGGCTGATTGTCGTTGAGATGCTTCATAAACCTTGCGTAGCTGGCAGTATGGACCCCCCATGTAATAGTGCTGAGTAGGAATCTGTCTCAACCAATACAGAAGCACTAGCAACTGACCAAGCACTGATGTGGCGATCGCGATCGCAATATTACGACGTTTTAGTCGCCCTTTAATTTCCCGAAACAGTTGCGGATTCCACTCGCCCAATCGGTCAAGCCAAGGTAAGGTCATAGCTGTTTTCCTTAAAGTATGGGTATCGTACTCCCCCAACCCTCGCTCACGAAGAGGGTTGGGAGGTTACGGTTTTGACTACTGAATTGGTGTTCTAGGCAAGGACAAATTCCCTGCCAATATTGCTTTTGAGGCAGATTCACCCGCCTTTTTCAGTTGTCGCGTCAGTTGCAGAGTTAATAATCCCAGGACACTCAGTTGAGCCAGTAATCCCAGGAAAACTGTTGTGCCTGAGGTATTGATAAGGGCGAGCGCTGGCAAGGGTGAAAATAAAAAGAGAAAGGACATGATTTTCAACGGTTCAATTCTCAGGACACCCCAAGAAAATAATGACAAAATAATCAAAGCCCCAAAATTACCAGTGATCCAAAGTGCCTGCTGTGACTTCTTCATGTACAACGTGACTTCGACAAATGCCGTATAGATCAAAATTAAATTCATGGTCAGAAGCAAGCCTAGGGGTGCGTGTTGAAGCTGGAAATTACCATCCCAAGCCTCATGAGACCACAAGAAAAACCAAGCTACCCAGATAGTCGCTGTAATGAGTAAATTAATAGCGATCGCAAGTAGTGCCGGACTCTTTTCACCCCAAATCAAATCCTGCATCAAGGCGCGATTCAAAAAACCCTTGCTAGTAGAACGGTTTTCACATCGGTAGCGAGACCAATCCTGTAAGGCTTGGCGGTGAGGAGATAGAGCCGCATTCAAAACGAGGAACACTATAGGGTTCAAAATAAACAGAAAAGCCAAACCTAGACTCAGCCGAGAATTTGAAGAAACCGAATTAAAATCGGGTAAGACAGACCCTAACAGCCAAGCTTGAAAACTTCCCACTAACCAATAACTTTGTGACTTGCTCCAAAGCGTAGTATTAGGGTTACGGAAAAGACGATTTACAGCTTGCCAAATCCAGTACGTTCCAACACTGACGCTAATCAGCATCCAGGCATAAGCCAAGACT
>DATNQP010000094.1:0-7442 GCA_036703965.1 Leptolyngbyaceae cyanobacterium | reverse complement strand
TTGTATTGTTAAATTTTATTGCATTAGCTTGAAAAATTTGAGCTGATAATGATTTAAGCCTGGAATGAATCAAGCTTCTAAATTCACTTTAAGCTAGAAAGCAGTTAGAGAGGACTGAACATCATGGGATACGAACTTCCTGCTTTACCTTATGACTATAAGGCGCTGGAACCCCTCATCTCCGCAAGCACCCTGGAGTTTCATCACGACAAGCACCATGCGGCTTACGTGACCAACTACAACAACCTGACGAAAGACACGGAACTAGCCGATAAGTCGATTGAGGAAGTCATTAAGATAACTGCCAATGACGCCTCCAAAGCCGGTATCTTCAACAATGCGGCACAGGCTTGGAACCATACCTTCTACTGGAATTGCATGAAGCCAGGTGGTGGTGGTACTCCAACTGGCGCATTGGCTGAGAAGATCAACGCTGACTTCGGCAGCTTCGATAAATTTAAAGAAGCGTTCAAGCAAGCGGGTGCAACCCAATTCGGCAGTGGTTGGGCTTGGCTTGTCTTGGATAACGGCACCCTGAAAGTAACCAAAACCCCGAATGCGGAAAACCCACTTCATCATGGGCAAACTCCCCTGCTGACAATGGATGTTTGGGAACACGCCTATTACCTCGATTTTCAGAATAAGCGACCCGCCTATATTGATGCTTTCTTCGACAACCTGATTAACTGGGACTTCGTTGCAGATCAGATGTAGCTGGCGATCGCTTGAGGAAACTCAACGAAGAGGGAAACTAAAGCTATGCTATTCCCTCTCGAATTGAAATACGAACAGGGCAGTCACGAAAAAAATCGTGGCTGTCTTCTTATGAGGAACCTTTAAGACTTATGGATAGCAAAGATTTAGCACAATACATCGAAGCCACAGACAGCATTTCTAAGTCCTGGCTGTTAGTGCAACTACGCCTGAAGAAATTACAAGAGCGCCGCTCAACAATTTCATCAGACGATTACGCTCGTGAACTTGCTGATATTCACGAAGATATGATGAAACTCGGCGAATGGTGGCATGGCATCGAAGATGAGGTTTTTGGCACTGAGTAAAACTAGCCTATTCGTTTAAAGTTTAACTCTTAACCCTCTCTTTGCTTTTACCTGCTAAGGTGCCAGTGCAGCGATCGCATAATTGGGAGTCTCAAGCTCCTAGCCGAGTAGCAATGCATGATTCAGCACTGGCGACAACCTGATTTTCCCTGTCGAGCGATAGGTTCTATATCACTTCGGCTCAGGGTAGGATTAAGTCACGAACTAGCTAAACGCTAGTCATCAGCAGTTGTGAAGCGCTATTCGCAAACAGCGTGTCGTGCAGAAGCCCCTCAACAACTCGCTGATGTTGTCTAAAGCTGAATCAGTGGCGGGACAGTGCCAACTCAAAATCATGGCTAAATCGAAAACGACTATCAGGGACATTAACCTGAATGACCCGAAATATTACTTCAATCGGGAACTGAGCTGGTTGGAATTTAACAACCGGGTTTTACATGAAGCTACTGACCCTAGAACGCCACTTTTAGAGCGCCTTAAATTCTTGGCAATTTTTAGCTCTAACCTAGATGAATTTTTCATGGTTCGCGTTGCGGCGTTGAAGCAACAGCTAGAAGCGCAAGTCCATAAGTTAACGCCGGATGGTCGAACCCCGAGGGAACAGCTAGAGGCAATTAGTGCTGCGGCGCGACCGATGATTAGCGAACAGCATCAACATTTTGAGAAGATACTACGACCTCAGTTGGCACGGGAGGGCATCCACCTTCTGGATTACATGGACTTAAATCAGGAACAGCGAACTTACCTGCAAAACTACTTTGAGGAGCAAATTTTCCCTGTCCTAACGCCTCTGGCCGTTGACCCCAGTCATCCTTTTCCTCACATCTCCAATCTCAGCCTGAATCTGGCAGTAGTGGTGAAAGACCCAGATAACGGGGAAGAATTGTTTGCACGCGTAAAAGTACCCAAGGTTTTGCCCCGGTTTGTGTCCTTACCCGAAGAATTGCGGCAGCGGCAAAAAGGTCACCCTTCTACTTGGACAGGTGTACCCCTGGAGCAGGTCATCGCTCATAATCTAGAATCTCTGTTTCCAGGCATGAACATTCAGGAGTATCATCTATTCCGCATTACCCGAAATGCTGATTTAGCAGTAGAGGAGGATGAAGCAGATGACTTGCTCTTAGCGATTGAGCAGGAACTGCGTAAACGACGGCTGGGGGGTTCAGCCGTGCGGGTGGAAATTCAAGTCACAACACCTGATACAGTGCGGGGGATGCTGATGCGGGAGTTGGGACTCAAGGATAGCGATGTCTACGAGATAGAAGGTCTGTTGTCCCTGGGAGATTTGATGAGTTTTTTGGAATTGCCACTCCCAGAACTGAAAGACCCTGCCTGGAAAGCAATGGTACCCCCACGGCTGCGGTCATCCTCTTCGGAAGAGGAGGTGGAAGATTTATTTAGTATGATTCGCCGCTCGGATGTGTTGGTACACCATCCCTATCACTCGTTTGGGGCAACTGTCCAGAGATTCATTACTCAGGCGGCTCATGACCCGGACGTTCTGGCAATCAAGATGACGCTCTACCGGACATCAGGAGATTCGCCGATTCTCAACGCTTTAATTTTAGCGGCAGAGAATGGCAAGCAGGTGGCGGCACTGGTGGAACTCAAAGCCCGCTTTGATGAAAAGAATAATATTATTTGGGCACGCAAGTTAGAACAAGCTGGGGTACATGTAGTCTATGGTCTGGTGGGTCTGAAGACTCACACGAAGGTAGTGCTGGTGGTGCGACGGGAGCCAGACCGTATCCGTCGATACGTCCACATCGGTACAGGAAACTACAACCCAAAGACGGCCAGAATTTACACCGACCTGGGACTATTGAGTTGTCGGGAAGATTTGGGAGCCGATTTGACGGATTTGTTTAATTTTTTGACAGGGTACTCGCGGCAACGGTCTTATCGTAAGGTATTGGTAGCCCCAGTGAATTTACGAGATCGCTTCTATTTCCTGATTCGCCGGGAGATAGAAAATTGCTGCAATGGCTCTAGTGGTCGCATCGTTGCCAAAATGAATGCCCTTGTTGACCCACAAATGATTGCCACACTTTATGAGGCATCTCAAGCAGGGGTTCAAATTGACTTAATTGTGCGGGGGATGTGCTGTTTGCGTCCCGGCATTGAAGGTATCAGTGAAAATATCCGCGTAGTTAGCATTGTCGGTCGCTATCTAGAACACTCGCGGATTTATTACTTCCACAATCGGGGTCAAGAGGAGGTCTATATCGGTAGTGCAGACTGGATGACTCGTAACCTAGACCGACGGGTAGAAGCGGTTGTGCCAGTCGAAGACCCAGAGATTCTCAAAGACCTCCAAGAAATCTTGGCAGTCATGCTGGCAGATAACCGCCAAGCCTGGGACTTACAACCTGATGGTCATTACATCCAACGGCAGCCAGCTGACGGTACCAAGGAACAAGCCGCTCAAAAAATCTTAATGGAAATGGTAACTCAATAAGTTAAGCTGCTGTGCATCTGATTTGCATTAGGGGAATAGGCAAGAGGCAAGAGGCAAGAGAAAATATGCCAGTTAAACGCAAGAGTGGGAAGTTGAGACTTCTCAAAGCACTTATCGGTCTCTAACTCTGTTTTTACCCCTTGCTATCTGCGAGCCACCATCGGACACTTAATTTGAATTTGAAAATCTACCTACAGTTGAGAGGTTTTTCGTGAAAAAAGTCTTAGGCATCATTCTCGGAGGTGGCGCTGGCAGCCGCCTTTATCCCTTAACTAAGCTGCGAGCTAAACCAGCAGTGCCCCTGGCGGGAAAGTACCGCCTGATTGATATTCCGGTTAGTAACTGTATCAACTCAGAGATTTTCAAGATTTACGTCCTGACTCAATTTAACTCAGCATCTCTCAATCGGCACATTGCCCGTGCTTACAACTTTTCTGGCTTCACGGATGGGTTTGTTGAGGTGCTAGCTGCCCAACAAACCGCAGAGAACCCTAGCTGGTTTCAGGGCACTGCTGACGCCGTTCGGCAATACCTCTGGCTGTTGCAGGAGTGGGATGTTGATGAATACTTGATTTTGTCAGGCGACCACCTCTACCGGATGGACTACCGCGAGTTTGTGCAACGCCACCGTGAAACGAATGCAGATATTACCCTTTCCGTTGTCCCTATCGATCAAAAACGAGCCTCAGATTTTGGTTTGATGAAAATTGATCAGAGTGGTCGAGTCATTGATTTTAGCGAAAAACCAAAAGGGGATGCCCTGAAAAAAATGCAGGTCGATACGACTACACTCGGTCTAGACCCCAAACAGGCAAAGGAAACACCCTACATTGCCTCTATGGGAATTTATGTCTTTAAAAAAGATGTCTTGACAAAGTTACTGAATCAATCTCTAGAGCAAACTGATTTTGGAAAAGAAATTATTCCAGCCTCAGCCAAGGACTACAATGTTCAGGCTTACCTCTTTAATGGTTATTGGGAAGATATTGGGACGATTGAGTCGTTCTATGAAGCAAATTTGGCACTGACCCAACAGCCTTACCCGTCGTTCAGCTTCTATGACGAAAAAGCCCCGATTTATACTCGTGCGCGTTACTTGCCCCCCACAAAACTATTGGATAGCCACGTAACGGAATCAATCATTGGGGATGGCTGCATTATCAAAGAATGTCGGATTACTCACTCGGTATTGGGGATTCGCTCCCGTGTTGAAGCAGGCTGTATAATCGAGGACTCGCTCCTCATGGGTGCCGACTTCTACGAACCGTTTGCGGAAAGCCAATCTGGCTTACAAAAAGGTGGCATTCCCGTAGGTATTGGTTCAGATACTACAATCCGTCGCGCCATTATTGATAAAAACGCTCGCATTGGTCGCAACGTTAAAATTATCAATAAGGACAGAGTGGAAGATGCTGAACGAGAGAAACAAGGCTTTTTCATCCGTAACGGCATTGTTGTGGTGTTTAAAAATGCTGTAATTCCGGATGGAACGGTGATTTAGTTTAAAGTCCAGTTAAGCAGGTTGGTGGCAACCAGCTAAGTGAGCATTTAACGCAGCACAATTTCATTGGTCGTTTTAGGGACTGGCGACTGGGGACTAGGGACTGGAAATGCCTGATCGAATTGGATTTCCCAATCCCTAATTCCCAGTCCCTATGGCGATAAATCTTAAGTTAAATGCACATCAGGTTAAGCATTATTGGTTTTAGGGATTAGGGCCTAGATGCACACAGATAATCATCTGCGTTTATCTGTGTTTATCTGCAGTTCCCAATCCGAGATTAGGATTTTTGCAAGAAGTCCATCAAAGCCAACCGCGAATCTCAACATCAGTAAGAGAGCGCTCCAACTTGACATATTCACTTTTAGCCGCCTGTAGAATATGCTTCATCATCACCGGCTCTTGCGCATCAGCAGCAACAAAAGCAGCATTCAAGGCAATATTGCGGATATTTCCCCCCGCCACACTCAGCTTAGCTAGATTGTCAAAGTCTAGCTCTTGAGTTGGGGTTTGATTGGGGAAGATGCGCTGCCAAATCTCAGCTCGTCCTTTGGCATCTGGAAAGGGGAAGGAAACCACAAAACGGATGCGACGCAAAAAGGCTTGGTCCAGCGAGCCTTTGAGATTCGTCGTCAAAATCGCCAAACCTTGATACGCTTCCATCCGTTGTAGCAAGTAGCTAACTTCCACATTGGCATGACGGTCATGGCTATCTTTGACCTCAGTGCGCTTGCCGAACAACGCATCCGCTTCATCGAACAGCAAAATGGCACCGCCTGCTTCAGCAGCATCAAAGATTCGCCGCAGATTCTTTTCCGTCTCACCAATATATTTACTAACCACCGCACTCAGGTCAATGCGATACAAATCTAATCGCAATTCCTTAGCTATCACCTCAGCTGCCATCGTCTTACCCGTACCCGAAACACCCGAAAATAGAGCGCTGATGCCTAAACCGCGACCTCCCTTACTGCCAAATCCCCAGTCTTGATACACCTTCGTCCGTTGTCGGACATGGGTGGAGATATCGCGCAGGATGCTTTTTTGTTGCTCAGGCAGAACCAAGTCATCCCAGGTGGCAGTGGAATCAATGGGTTGAGCTAAATCATCGAGGTGAGGACGAGCTTGGACGCGGCAGAAATCCCATAATTGATTGAGAATTGGGGATTGGGAATTCTCAGTATGAAGTGAAGAATAGGGGGTTTGGGATTGCCGATTGTGGACGGGAAGTGGGAGAGTTTCTTCTACTTCTGGCAGGGTTTCTAGTTCTACATGATTCAGGGATAAACAGGCGGATTGAATTGTAGTGGTGTTGAGGTTGAACTGGGACACTAGTCTATCAATATGTCCGTTTAATTCTAAAGCAACTGAGCCAAGATGAAACTCCCAGATATCTCGTTGTTCGCTGTAGGTCGGTTGATTGACATCTATTGTTATCGTAGGACGAAGGCGTTGACGCATTCGTTCTTGAGTACTGAGAATTAGGGGAATATTGAGTCCGGCAACCAACTGTGAAATAACGAATTCTCGGCTAGTATCTGCTGAGTTAACTTCATCACAATCTAATAAAAGGGCGCTATTGGTTAAAATGACCTCCCGCAAACATTGCTGTATTAGGTAATTAAGTTCATTGGGGTTGGTGGGAAGAATGGCAGCAGAGATGACACAGAGGTTAAATCCTAGATTGGTACAAGCTGTTGACGCGATCGCATATTTGGTTGCTATTTCTGTCCCACACAGTTGCACAACAGGGAAGCTCAATGTCTTGCTGGGTTTAGACCAAGTGGCTATGAGTTGGTCAGCTATTTTCTGGTGTGATGGAGGGAGAGGGATATTGCCAGGATTAGCTGTTGGATAATGTTTCAGGATACCTGCCAGTTCATCATCTAGACAAGGTTCACCAACTAAATAGCAAAGGATGCGTTTGTTAATTTTAAAAGGAGATTGGGTTAATGTTTGTCCCGGTTCTATTTCAATGAGTTTCCAGTACTGTAACGGGGAGTCAGAGGAGAGAACACTCAAATGATTTTCCGGGAAAATAGATAAAGCTAAACCGAGAGTCAGATAATTTCGTTGAGGATTTCCTTGAGCTTTGGCACACAATTGTTCAAAGTCAGGGGCTAATTCCATGCCAACGCATAATAGGAGAATATCCCGCTCAAAGAAAGACAAGTTGAAGAGATGGCAAAGTCTATCTAGGGCGGGGGGATTATTCTGTAAAACCGCTAAAGCTTCTGGAGCTAATGTTGCTTGGGATGGGATGGGGAAGGGTGATGCTTGGCGGCGTGTAATGCCATCGGCTAATGCCTGACGAATTCGATGTAATGATGTCAGTAAATATTGAAGGTTAGCCTGATGCCAGGTGGGAAGGGTTGGGATAGCCATAAGTGCCTATTGGGTATCCGATATGTTATCCCCTGTG
>DATNQP010000093.1:0-5582 GCA_036703965.1 Leptolyngbyaceae cyanobacterium | reverse complement strand
GGAAAACAAGCAACTCACCTATCGGCAACTAAACCAACGGGCAAATCAGCTAGCACACCATCTGCGTACTCTAGGTGTTGGGACTGAGATACTTGTTGGTATCTGTATGGAACGTTCCTTGGAAATGGTGGTTGGACTGCTGGGAATTCTTAAAGCTGGAGGAGCTTATGTTCCTCTCGATCCGGAATATCCCTTGGATCGTTTAGCCTTCATCTTGGAGGACACCCAGGCACCAGTAATGCTAACCCAACAAAAATTGGTGAATAGCTTACCAACTCATGGAGCGCAAGTGGTTTGTCTGGATTCAGACTGGGAAGTCATTAGTCAGCAGAGCCAGGAGAATCCGCTTTGTCAAACAACAGGCAACAACCTGGTCTATGTAATTTATACCTCGGGTTCTACAGGACAGCCCAAGGGGGTGATGATTTCCCATAGTGGTATTTGCAACCAATTGTACTGGAGGCAGACAGCATTTCCATTAACTGAAACGGATCGAGTCTTACAGACAATTTCTTTTAGCTTTGACCCTTCGGTTTGGCAAATATTCTGGCCGTTGTCGTTCGGAGCACAGTTGATCTTAGCCCGTCCGGGTGGACATAAGGACAGTGCTTACCTCGTTAAGCTAATTGCCGAGCAGAAAATCACCGTTATTGCCTTGGTACCCTCGATGCTCCGTGTTCTTCTAGAGGAGAAGGATGTCGAGAGCTGTAATTGCTTAAGACACGTCTCCTGTGGCGGCGAACCTCTGCCTGTGGAACTCATAGAGCGCTTTTTTGCTCGTCTAAACTTGGACGGGGTTTTGCACAATGTCTACGGTCCTACCGAAGCGTCCATTGATGCGACATTCTGGACTTGCAAGCGCGGAAGCGATCGCGCAATTGCTCCTATTGGTTGTCCTATCACCAACACCCAGATTTATATATTAGACTCGAATTTGCAAGTTGTTCCTGTTGGTGAACCAGGAGAACTGCACATCGGCGGTATTGGTCTTGCCCGTGGCTACCTCAACCGTCCCGATCTAACTGCCGAGAAATTCATTCAGAACCCTTTGAGCCGTGAACCAGGCGCACGCTTGTATAAGACTGGGGACTTAGCCCGTTACTTGCCAGACGGGAACATTGAGTTCCTTGGCCGCATCGACCAGCAAGTGAAAATTCGTGGCTTCCGCATTGAATTAGAGGAAATTGAGGCAGCTCTGAACCAACATCCCTCCACACGGGAGAGTGTAGTTATAGCTCGCGAGGATGTACCTGGTGATAAGCGCCTAGTGGCTTATGTTGTGGCAAACCAGGAGTATACACCCACGAGCAATGAACTGCGCTGTTTCCTGAAGCAGAAGCTACCCGGCTACATGGTGCCTTCCGCGTTCATACTGATGGACGCTCTACCACTGACACCTAATGGTAAAGTAGACCGTCGAGCACTCCCAAAGCCTGACCAAAAACGCTCGAATTCAGAAAACGCCTACTCTCAAGAGTACTTACCTGCTCAGGATACGCTAGAACTCCAGTTGACGAAGATTTGGGAAAAGCTTTTAGGCATTCAGCCTATTGGAGTGAGAGACAATTTCTTTGAATTAGGAGGAAACTCGCTCCTAGCCGTGCGCTTGTTGCTCCAGATTGAGAAGATATTTGGCAAAGATCTTCCCCTGGCTACGCTCTTGCAAGCACCGACAGTTGGGCAACTAGCTGATATTTTCCGCCAAGAAGAATGGTCAGCACCTTGGTCTTCACTGGTAGCGATTCAAGCAGGCGGTTCCAAACCACCTCTGTTTTGCATCCATCCAGTTGGTGGTGGCATTCTCTGCTATAAAAACTTGGTACGTTATCTGGCTCCAGACCAACCCTTTTATGCACTACAAGGGGTAGATGGAAAACAAACCCCTCTCACTCGGATTGAAGACATGGCAGCTCAATACATAAAAGAAATACAGTCCCTCCAGCCGCAAGGACCGTATTTTCTGGGAGGTTACTCCTTTGGGGGTCTAGTAGCGTTCGAGATGGCTCAGCAACTTCACGCTCAAGGTCAGAAGGTAGCCCTACTAGCCTTATTTGATTCTTACACCCCTAAATTTGTCGAAAATACCTCAGTTTTCCTGTATCGGCTCTATATTCATGGGTTGAACATTTCACAGCTTGGACTTAAAGAAAAGGTGATTTACGTAGCAGGAAGAATACAACTTGCGATTAATAAAGCCATCAAGACAATTAATGACCGCTTTGGTAAGTGGTTTGGGTGTCCTTCGTCTGATCGGTTACCCGAACAATACAAAGTCATAAGCGAGAATCATAAGGAAGCATTCAGGAATTACTTACCAAATATTTACCCAGGCAGAGTAACTCTTTTCCGCTCCATCTTGAGGCATTCTAAATATTACAATGACCCTCAACTAGGATGGGGTGAACTGAGTACTGCCGGGGTCGAGATTCACGAAATACCTGGCGATCACGAAACCATGATCTCAGACCCTCATGTTCTGATTCTAGCTGAGAAATTGCAGGCTAGCTTAGATAATAATACAGCTCAGTTAGAGCTGAGTTCAATGTAATGATCAAAAACTGGACATTTCTTATTAAGTTGATATTTATGCAGTGACTAGCTAGAAAACGCTGCAAATATCAACAGTTTAACTAAAAATTCGCTGAACTATTGGATTTATTCAACCAACACAATACCCAGCGGTAATCTCAACCGTATCGTTGGAGAGCAGGAATAGAAAGCAGTCATTTCTCGCGTTCCGCTTCCTGCTGCAACTTGACACAAGTGAACCGTTTTCTTACGGAGCTATGCTTCGTCAATGTTGCATCGGTTGAACTGAACTAGAAAGACTCTACAACTCCCTCTAAGAAATTTGAGAGCTATGCAACTTTATACACCTGCTGAGATTGACCAGCTCCAACAAAATATTTCCTACTTAACTCAGACATTGGATTGGGCTAGAAATTTTTTAACAAAACCTCATCCTGAGTTAGGTAGATCGGGTCTGGTTTGTCCTTTTGTGCCTCGATCATTAAAACTAAATAGCATCCAGTTTAAAGTTATTCAAACTCAAAATTTGAAGCAGCAGCAAATTGAAGAAATTGTTAGTTCCTATCGAGATATCTTCCTCAACCTAGAACCTAGAGAGGGAGAAGCCGCTCTTAATAAAGCCATCTTGCTCATCTTTCCTGACCTCATAGAGGATAACTGTAAACTTGTTGATAAGATTCAACAAAAACTTAAGCCTATTTTTGTTGAGGCGGGACTCATGCTCGGGGAATTTCACAAATATAATGACAGCCCAGGGTTACACAACCAGAACTTCCGTCCCCTTCGCAGTCCCATTCCTATACTGGCTATCCGCTTTATGGTTGAAGCGGATCTTCCTTTTCTCCAACGACTCGATGATGAACCTCACTTACGTGTTAGATACCTCGAAGCTTATTTACAGCGTATGAATAAGGTCTTTAAAGATGAAACAAGGCTAAAAAATGCTCGTGAAGCCTTGGCATTGGCACAAACTCAACTTGAACAAAGGGCAATCTGTGCTGGTAGCAACCCATCCATAACCGATAGAACTATCGTTGACGACACGGAAATTTCCTTCCTGTTAGAAAGTTTTGTCCCTGCGAAGCGATGTCCGCTATCGCGTATAGGGTTGATGGGGGTTTGTGCTGCTAGTTACCGTATTGTTAATAATACTCGGAAGTATGTTCTGAAAAAGGTGAAAGCTATTTTTGCCGGAAAATAGCGGGACTTAAACAAAAATAGAGCTCAAAACAAGTTAGTTGAACCCGAACCAGGACGTATTTGCAGCTTGGCAAGCATGAGAGTTCAAGGCTTTAGTAAAGGGAAACTCAGCTCTCAGCGCTGTATTGTGACGATAAAGCTCTTTCTGTCCTACGCCTCGGTTGTCCATCCAGAAGCGGATGCACTTGTTGCGGACGAACTGAGCTGTTCTAATCGCCTCATCGATAGCACTGTATTGAGTTGTCTTCCCCTTAGCCTTGAACTCTAAAACAATCATTTGACGTAAAAAAACCTACGTAAGAATCATCGCAGACAAGCCCCGTCCTGAAAGGACGGGGCTTGTATCCCATTAATTTCGGTCAAAATAGCATCTAAGCTGGAATTACCTAGCTTGAGATTCCTAACCCCAACAGCTGCATGATTTTCCAGATACCGGGATGATGCAGTCGAAGGTTTTGTAAAGTAACACTGACAATAACTCTATGCTCACCCGTATTAAAAACTTATCCGAAGCACTAGCACCTCGTCTCATTGAAATCCGGCGTCATCTTCACTCTCATCCGGAACTCAGTGGTCAGGAGTACCAAACAGCCGCCTATGTTGCGGGTGTACTTTCTTCCTGCGGGATAGCGGTGCAAGAGGCAATTGGTAAAACTGGTGTTGTCGGAGAGTTAGTGGGTCGCACTGATGACCGATTAGTGGCAATCCGCACGGATATGGATGCCCTGCCAATCCAGGAACGCACGAGTCTTGAATTCACCTCACGCCAGCCAGGAATTATGCATGCCTGTGGTCACGATGTCCACACGACAGTCGGTTTAGGCACTGCTATGGTATTGTCCCAGCTGGGAGAAGAGTTACCGGGTAATACTCGCTTCTTGTTCCAACCAGCGGAGGAGATTGCCCAAGGTGCCAGTTGGATGGTGAAAGATGGGGCGATGAATGATGTCAGTGCCATCTTTAGTCTTCATGTTTTCCCGTCAATCCCAGCCGGTTCGGTGGGTATCCGTTATGGTGCCTTGACAGCAGCAGCGGATGATTTGGAAATTCTCATTATGGGTGAATCCGGTCACGGTGCCCGTCCCCATGAGGCGGTTGACGCGATTTGGATTGCCTCACAAGTGATTACGACGCTCCAGCAGGCGATTAGCCGCACCCAGAACCCGTTGCGACCTATGGTATTGACAATTGGACAGATTAGTGGGGGACGGGCACCGAATGTGATTGCCGACCAAGTGCGACTGACAGGAACAGTGCGATCGCTTCATCCCGATACTCATGCCAATCTCCCGGAGTGGATTGAGAAGATTGTGGCGAATATCTGCAATACTTACGGCGCGACCTACCAGATAAACTACCGCCGGGGAGTGCCTTCCGTGCAAAACGACTTAGCGTTGACTCAGCTATTGGAGGGGTCAGCCAAAGAAGCATGGGGAAGCGATCGCGTTCTAATTTTACCGGAACCATCTCTCGGTGCTGAAGACTTCTCCATATATCTACAACATGCTCCCGGTACCATGTTCCGCCTCGGTGTGGGTTTTAAAGATAAACCGAACCACCCACTACACCACCCCCAATTTGAAGTTGATGAAACCGCGATCGTTACCGGCGTCGTTACCCTCGCCTATGCAATTTACCAATATTGGCAAAAGCGGGGTTAGGAATTTCTACCTACTGATAGATTAGGGTTAGGACAGTTTCAACTAAATTACGGTTATTAAAAAGTAGGAAGAATCTAAAGCTATGGCGTCCCCCACCCCTCTCGAAGGTCTAGAATTAGTCGATTGTGCAAGAGCTAACGCCAAGCAGGGAATAGAAACTGCCGCCCAACTGTGTGGCTATGGTGGAGACCT
>DATNQP010000092.1:0-10535 GCA_036703965.1 Leptolyngbyaceae cyanobacterium | reverse complement strand
AGTGGTATGGCTCTGCTTTCGCAGCAAAGCGGTTCCTCTTCTTTTGTGGTTGTTCATGACAATAAAGACAAAAACCAAGGGCGTTTGGCAATCATCACCATTAAGGATGAATCTTCACCTCAATATTTCCCCGTGAATTGGCCCAGTAGCACTGCTTTGCCCATCGACTTGGAGTCTGTAACTGCCGTTCCAGGCGCATCTCAACCCACTTTCATGGCTGCCAGCAGTGCCGGAAAAGTTTATCACTTTCGTCTAGATGCCTCTAATCAAAATGTCTCGATTCTTAAGGTGTTTGATTTACCTAAATTCCCCCAAGGTAGTAACTTTGAAGGATTTGCGTTGCAGAAAATTAACGGTCAGTTAATGGCAGTTTGGGCACACCGGGGAGCAGACAAAGAGCCAGCGGTGTTGTATTGGGGACGGCTTGACCTAAATACTTACCAGATCGTTCCAATAGGTTCTGCTAGAGTGCAAGTGCCATCGCCCATTTCAGCTGTTCGTCACATTTCAGACCTTAAAGTAGACCCTGCGGGAATTCTTTTCATGACTTCAGCTGCTGACAACGGGGATGACGGGCCCTTTGAATCGGTTGTGTATGTTGCTGGGGCATTTGAGATGCGCGATCGCAAGATAACATTCCAGCAGAATTCCCAACTCGTTCCTTTGTCTCGCTTTAATTATCACAAAGTTGAGGCAATTGAACTGGTACCGGGGCGAGATGGCGGTGTGATTGTTGGTTCAGATGATGAGAATATGGGTTCGTCGGTCTATTACTGAACCAGTGTTCTAGAACTTATCAATTGGGCAGTGAGTTGAGTAGCAAGGTTATGCCTCGGATGCCTACTACGGCAACTAGACTAGCGATCGCCAGCAGGCTGAGGGGTCTTAAACGGCTCTGTAATACGCTCAGCCTCCGTTCTAGCTCTCCCTCATAGTATTGAGCGATGTTTTGCAATGCCGTGTCAAGATTGCCAGTCTCTTCCCCAGTGATAATCATCTGCATGGCAATCGGCGGTAACTTGCCTTGGAGGCTGCGGCTGAGGGTTTGACCAGCACGGATTTTTCGTGCAGCCCTTGACAGATTTGCCCTCATTACAAAGTCTGGGATATTCTCTCGCACTAACTCCAAGGCGGTGAGAAGTGAGACGCCGCAACTTAAGGGTAACTGCAACTGTGTCAAGTAAAGCAGCGATCGCGCCTGAATCAGCCTACCCAAAATCGGCAAGTTCATTACCCACGGCTGTGAACCCCTACGGAAGTAGCGAGAAGCCAAAAAACTAATCGCCACTAAAAGCAAAGCGATCGCTAAACTTCTGAGCCAGAACTCTGGTTTGATGAAACCTTTGGGGCTGGGATTGAAAAGGACTGCTGTCAGGATTAGCAGACTCCAAACGCTAGCGATCGCCGACAGTCTCACCGATCGATAAAGTCGCTTCCATCTGGCTCTAGCTTCAGCAGCCGTCGCCAGTTGGGTGCAGATTTGGGGAAGGGAGCCACTATACTCTGCCAATCGAATTAGGCTGATTGTCCAACCCTCAAAATACCGAGAGTCAACTGCAAGTGCTGAAGCAAAGTCTAGACCACCTTCCACAGCAGCACTGATATGATGCAGATAGCGCTGGAAGGAAGGAGCGCAATCTCTAGCGACCAGATTTAAGCTCTGCTGTACTGTCATGCCAGATTTGAGCAAAGCCGCCAACTGGGAAAAGAACCAGGCTTCTTTTTGAGGTGTCAAGCGGTGTGATAGAGCCACTGTTTTCTTGAAGTCAAGTTACTTACTTCTCCAGAGAAGTCATAATTACTGAATTAATTTTGGCATTTCCTTGATAGGGGGGCTTATGTCAACTTCCTCAACCACAGAACCACAACACTCTCCCCAAAAGCAGGTGAGCTACTGCATCAATCCAAGTTGTCAACAACGCCAGAATCCTGACAATCTACAATCTTGCCAAGCTTGTGGATCTCCATTATTAATCAATAATCGATATCGGCTTATTGCCCCACTAAGATCGCTAGAGGACACAGGTCATGCAGAAATATTTGAAATTGAAGACCTAGGGGTTGAAGCTGTACAAGGGGAAAGATACAAGGTTCTGAAGGTTTTGAAAACTAACAGTTCCACTTTAGTTCGTCTGTTCCAACAAGAAGCAGAAACCTTAAGGAATCTGAACCATCCGGGTATTGCCAGAGTTGAGCTAGCTGACGGCTATTTTACCCTTTCGCTCCCCCACAGAGTTCAGCCACTACATTGCTTGGTTATGGAAAAAATTGAGGGAGAAAACTTACAGAGATGGGTAGAGAAGAACGGGCCAATTTCTCAAGAACAAGCCCTAACATGGCTGAAACAGCTGCTAGAGATTTTAGATCATCTGCACCAACAGCAGTACTTGCATCGGGATATCAAACCATCCAACATCATGCTGCGACCAACATGTCAACTGGTGTTGATTGATTTTGGCACCCTCAGGCAGATTACCAGCACCTTCTTGCTCCGATTAGGCATGAGGCCAGAGGATACAGGGACAGGCATTGTTTCAATAGGCTACACGGCTCTGGAGCAAATTAATGGTAGGGCAGTCCCACAATCTGATCTTTATGCCCTTGGGCGTACCTTTGTGCATTTGCTGACAAGCAAACACCCCTGCGATCTGGAAGAAGACGCTCAAACAGGTAACTTGATTTGGCGAGAGTATGCCCAGCAAATCTCAGAACCCCTAGCGGATTGGATTGATTACCTAATGGCAACCTCTCCCTGGCAGAGGCCGCCAAATGCCTCTTTTGTTTTAAATCGCCTAGAAGAGGGTCTGTTTCCTCCCCCTATAGCACAGCCTGCGCCCCCTACACCACGTTGGTTGATTATTCTTAACGTTTTAATTTTCTGCATTCTGCTTGTAACTGGAGGGCAATGGTTCCAAAGGCAACAGAACCAATGGCAGGTTTCTCCACAGAAGAATTCTCCAGCCGGAACGAGTAGCAACTAGTTATTCCCCAGTAATTTACGGGTTTCGTCTGCTGCCTTCTTCATTGCTTGTTCAGGACTGAGTTGCTTCGTCAGCGCTGCACTCAGATAGTGCTGCAAAATATCGGAGACATCAGCATACTGGGGAATGGGGGGACGCCAAACCGAATTTTCGACGGCCTTTGAAAGTTTTGGAATATAGGGATAGTTGCGAACAATTTCTGAATCGCTAAATAGCACCTTGCGGCTTGGTACATCACCTGTATCTAGAATGAACGGACGCTGCCCTTGGGCACTAGTAAGATACGCGATCGCTTTCCAGGCTTCATCAGGATGCTTGGATGTTTGGGCAATGCCTAAACCCCAGCTGCCATTACAACCAGCACCGCTACGAGCTTTGGTATGAAGCATTATCGGTTGAATCCCAACTTTACCTCGAATCGGAGAGTCTTTGGCATTGGCTGTGACCCACACAAAAGGCCAACTACGCAGAAATACTGCATTCCCTTGCTGAAATTCTGCCAAGGATTCGTCTTCACTGTACGAGACAACTTCAGCAGGGGAAATCTTCTGATCAATTGTGTTGATTAAAAACTTAACGGCGGCAATGGCTTCAGGTTTATCGAGTCCGACTTCCAAAGTTGCTGGGTTAACCCAGAAACCACCGTAGCCATGCAGGACTTCAACAAACATTGCAGACAAGCCTTCATACTCCCGCCCCTGCCACAGATAACCCCACTTGGCTACCTTTTTCTTTTGTAAGTCTTGTGAAATTTTTAGTAATTCTTGAAACGTTTTAGGGGGCTGGTATCCAGACTGTTCTAGTAGATCTTTACGGTAGTACAGCAGACCAATACCTGAACGGAAAGGAATGCGATATAGTCCCTCGTTATACCGCCCTGCTGCCACGTCACTGTCTATGAACTTTGCCAATTCCTTCGCGGAAATTCGGTCGGACAGGTTCATCAGCCAGCCCTTGTCGGCAAACTCACTCACCCAGATAATGTCCATATAAATCAAGTCAGACGAGTTTCCTGTTTGAAAGTTAAGGCTATAAAAGTCTTTAAGCTTTTCAGTTAAGTCGCCTTGTTTGTTTTTCACCTCGACAAGAGTAATCCGAATATCTCGGTTTTTAGCCTCGAAGTCCTGAATTAAGGATGACCAATAGGTAGCTTCAGAAGCGGGAACCACCAAAGTAAGATTCACAGGTGGCTTTGGGGGCAATGTTATGAGGAGAATTAATAAAATCAAGATTTGAAGGGCAGCTGTCAGCCCCCAGATGTTCTTCACTCCAAGTCGCTGTAGGAATTTTTGCAATCGGCTAAGCGGTTGGTTGTCTTTCATGGATCGAGCGTTGAGTGAGGAGAAAGAGTATATAGAGGTCAATTAGGGGATGCGATCGCGCAGTGGGACGCAGTAAGCTGCCCTTACATTTAATTTGCATATTTGCTCTTGCAAGAAAGCCTCTCGCCTTTTGCCGATCACGATGATGCAAATTAGATGCACAGCAGCTTAGTATCTATCGTGCGAGAGAAAGCGGTCATGCGATCGCATCTTCAGTCAATGACTCGCGCAGTTGCTCACCCCCATAGACCGGCGTTGTAGTTCGCCCAACGAGAATACTGGTAAAGTAAAAAACCATGTCTATAGTTGCCTAGAGATTTTGGAACTATAATGCCTCAGTAACTTCTCTTCATGCCTCAAGCAAGTGATTGCAATTTATCCCGGCAGCTTCGATCCAATTACCCTAGGACACCTTGACATCATAGAGCGCGGCTGTAAGCTTTTTGAACAGGTGATTGTTGCCGTATTACGCAATCCCAATAAATCCCCCTTATTTACCGTGCAGGAGCGAGTCGAACAGATTCGCCGATGTACGCAACACCTGCCGAATGTAGAAGTAGATAGCTTTGTTGGTCTGACCGTGGAATATGCGAGACTGAGGAATGCTCAAGTGCTGTTGCGGGGGCTACGGGTACTTTCAGATTTTGAAAAAGAACTCCAGATGGCTCACACCAATGAAACCCTCTGGGATGAGATTGAAACCGTTTTTCTCGCCACTTCTAACGAGTACAGCTTCTTAAGTAGTAGCGTAGTTAAGGAGGTTGCCAGGTTTGGCGGCTCCGTCGATCATCTTGTTCCCCAGCAGGTTGCCCTAGATATTTGCCGATGTTACGCCGAGACTCATCCCGGAGCGACCCCCCCGATCGCGATGAACCCAGTAAGCCGAGTGAACCACCAACCAGTGGATCAGGAGGTATAGATATTCAGCGGGAACTCAACCGGATCGAAGAGATACTTTTCGATAGCCTGCACATCCCCTTTACCCAGCGCACAGTAGTGGATGAGGAGACATTGCTGGCTCAGTTGGATTTGGTACGAGAAAATCTACCTGCTGCCTTCAATGATGCGGAAAAGATTGTCCGCCAGCGAGAAGAAATTATCCTGCAAGCTGAAGAATATGCTCAAGAAATCATGGAGGCAGCCGAGCGACGCGCTGACCAGATTTTGGATGAAATGGGTATTATTCAGCAGGCAGAACTCGAAGCCAACCAAATCCGAAAGCGAGTGCAGCAAGAGTGTGAAGCGATTCAGGAGCAAACCCTCTCTGAGATTGAGCGGATGCGCCTGCAAGCACAGCAAGAACTGGAGCAGATGCGCCAACTGGCTCTTGCCGATTGTGAAGATATTCAAAACGGAGCCGATGAATACGCAGACGCCGTTCTCACTAGTATTGAACAGCAGCTGAGCGAAATGCTCCGCGTAATTCGTAACGGGCGTAAGCAGCTGCAAACTGAGCCTCCACCCGATTATCCCAGGGAAACGGAACCCGGAACCCCAGTTTCACGACCCTCACAACCTCCACCAAAGAAGAATATTTGAGTTCTATTTAAGAAATTGAGAATTTACCCTGCAAACAGGTACAAATCACATTCTTGAAAAGCTCCTCTAGTTGCCTTGTCTATGAGCTACTGCCTCAATCCTGATTGCCAGAAGCCACAGAACTCAGCAGGGGCAATCTTTTGCCTATGTTGTGGCTCAAAGTTACTCTTAGGTGAGCGTTACCGTGCCATCAAACTGATTGGACAAGGTGGCTTTGGCAGAACCTTCTTAGCTGTGGATGAGTACAAAGCTTCAAAACCACGCTGCGTCATTAAGCAGTTTTACCTCCAATCCCTAGGCACAGACAACGCCGAGAAAGCGGCAGAGTTATTTGAGCAAGAAACTGTGCGGCTGGCTGCTTTGGGTAAACACTCTCAAATTCCCGAACTGTTGGCGCATTTTGAGCAAGATAAGCGCCAATATTTGGTGCAAGAGTTTATCGATGGGCAAAACCTAGCCCAAGCCGTAAAAGCAGAAGGCGCTTTCAGAGAAACCCAGATTCGGGACTTACTCAACAGTTTGCTGCCAGTCCTTAAATTCATTCACGATCGCAACATCATTCACCGCGACATCAAGCCTGAAAATATCATTCGGCGCGGTGATGGGCAACTGGTTCTGGTGGATTTTGGGGCGGCTAAATTGGCAACGGGAACTGCCCTGCTGCAAACAGGAACGACAATTGGTAGTGCCGAATATGTTGCACCTGAACAAGCCAGGGGAAAAGCGGTTTTTGCCAGTGATTTGTACAGTTTGGGAGTAACGTGTATCCATTTACTGACAAATGTTTCCCCTTTTGACTTATTTGATACAGCTGAGGATACCTGGGTCTGGCGGCAGTATTTGGTGAATAATCCAGTTAGTGATGAACTGGCTCGTCTCCTGAACAAACTGATCGAAAATGCCACCAAGAAGCGCTATCAATCGGTATCTGAGGTACTCCTTGACTTAAATCAAGAAACCGCTACAGCAGATGCTCCTGCTTTAATTAGGTCTGTCTCAAAGCCGCCAAGTCAGACCTGGAAATGTGTACACACCCTCCAAGGGCATTCAGATTGGGTTAATTCCGTCACCATTAGCCCGGATGGACAGACACTCATCAGTGGCAGTAGGGACAAAACAATTTCCATTTGGCAATTGGATACAGGAAAGAAACTTCGCACCCTCACAGGTCATACTAGCTTTGTTTATTCCGTCGCCATTAGCCCCGACGGGCAGACTCTAGGCAGTGGCAGCGAGGACACAACTATCAAGCTGTGGCAGATAAGTACGGGGCGGCAACTCCGTACCCTTGGCGGTCGGTTTTCTGGTCATTCACACTGGGTTAATTCCGTCGCCATCAGCCGGGATGGGCATACACGTGTCAGTGGCAGTACGGACAACACTATCAAGATTTGGCAGCTGGATACGGGGCGTGAACTGCATACCCTCACGGGGCATTCAGGTTCGGTACGTTCTGTGGCTATTAGTCCGGATGGGCAGACACTTGTCAGTGGCAGTGATGACAGAACCATCAAGCTGTGGCAGATGGATACAGGGAAGCTACTTCATACCCTCATAGGGCATTCAAACCGGGTGCGTTCTCTTGCCATCAGTCCAGATGGGCAAACGCTCATTAGTAGCAGTGATGACAAAACGATCAAGCTGTGGGAGCTGAACACGGGGAGGCTGATTTCTACCCTCACAGGGCATTCAACCTGGCCAAATTCTGTTGCTATTAGCCCGAATGGGCAAACGCTCGTCAGTGGTGAACACAAAACAATCAAGATTTGGCAGCTAATACCAAGTTGCATTCATACGTAGTACATTCATTTTCTCCGTGTCCCCGTGTCCCCGTGTCTCCGTGTCTGTCTCAACTACTATGTTTGAACGCAACTGCGTATAAATACGGGTCGGGAAATCTGCTCCTTGAGTGGGCATTCAGATTGGGTTAATTCTGTTGCTTTCAGTCCAGATAGTAAGATTTTTGCCAGTGGCAGCGCGGACAACACCATCAAGATTTGGCAGTATAGAGAATAAAAATCTTACGGATGAATCCGTAGAGAGTGTCAAACTAATTAGTAAAAGGGAGTTTATTAAGTCATGACATACGATTACGACTTATTTGTAATTGGTGGGGGTTCTGGGGGAATTGCCGCTGGCAGACGGGCGGCACAACATGGAGCGAAGGTGGGAGTTGCAGAATTTGACAGATTAGGTGGCACCTGTGTTAATCGCGGCTGCATTCCCAAGAAACTAATGGTCTACGCCTCCCACTTCCCTGACCTGTTTGAGGATGCACAGGGCTTTGGTTGGAGTGCTGTGCAAAGCACCCTTGACTGGCAAAAGATGATTACTGCCGTCAATAAGGAACTGGAACGCCTGAATGGGGTGTATCAGAATATGCTAAACAACGCCAACGTCGAACTATTTCGCGGTTATGCGAACTTCCTTGACCCCCATACCCTGGAGATTGGGCAGCGTAAAGTTACGGCAGATAAGATTTTGATTGCTGTCGGGGGACATCCGGTCAAGCCAGATATTCCAGGCATAGAACATACCATTACCTCCGATGATATGTTCCTCCTCAAGGAACAACCCAAGCGAATTACAATTCTTGGTGCTGGCTACATCGGTGTAGAATTTGCCTGCATTATGAATGGCTTGGGTTCTGATGTGACGCAGATCATCCGGAATGAACTAATTTTGCGGGGATTTGACGACGATATTCGCTCTGCGATTCAAGAGGGGATGCAACAGCACGGCATCCAGATTCTCAGAATCAGTGACCCTCCAACCATTGAAAAGACATCAGAAGGTCTGAAGATAACCCTAGCAGGCAAACACCAGGAAACCATAATCGCAGATGTCGTCCTTGCTGCTACAGGTCGCAAGCCGAAGCTCAAGAACTTGGGTTTAGAGAATGCTGGCGTGGAAATTAATGATGGTGCGATCGCGGTTGATAAGTACAGCCAAACGACGCAAGAGAATATTTTTGCCGTAGGCGATTGCACCGACCGCATGAATCTAACACCCGTTGCAATTAACGAAGGTCGTGCCTTTGCCGATACTCAGTTTGGCGGTCATTCCCGGACGATGAGCTATGAAAATATTCCCACTGCGGTTTTTTCCACACCGGAAGCTGCAACCGTGGGTTTGACAGAAGCGGAAGCACGGGAAAAATATGGTGCTGCTGTGAAGGTCTATCGAGCCAAGTTTAAACCCATGTACCATACCCTGGGTGGTCGCGATGAAAGAACGATCGTGAAGTTAGTCGTTGAGGAAGACACAGAGAAGGTGCTGGGTGCCCATATGGTAGGCGAACACGCAGCAGAGATAATTCAAGGAATGGCGATCGCTCTCAAAATGGGAGCAACGAAAAAAGACTTCGACGCCACCGTCGGCATTCATCCCTCTGTCGCCGAGGAGTTCGTTACTCTGCGTTGATTGACCCAGAAAAGAGATGAACAAAAAGCCTGCACATGCAGGCTTTTTGTATATATCCGCAACTTAAGGCTACTTTGTCAAACTTTGATGTCAATCGATAACACCCAGTAGTGCTTGAGGCTTAGCCGTCGGTAGCTGTGGTGCGATAAAAGTGCGAGAGTATAATTGTGTCTGCTCTTGTGCAATCACCGGCAACGCATTACGAACCTGAGCCGCGACTGCCACCGTCTTCACATCATAGGTTTGTGTCACGATTTTAGGATAAAAACCAATCCCGATAATCGGCACTAACAGGCAAGCGGTGATAAAGATTTCACGAGGATTCGCATCTCCTAGGTATTTCTCAATCACCAACCCAGAATTAGCTTTTCCGTAGAACACCCGTCGCAGCATTGAGAGTAGGTAAATCGGAGTCATGATTAATCCCACTGCTGCCAAAAGCACGACGACTACCTTGAAGATTGAGCTGTAAGCATCACTAGTCGTAACCCCCAAGAATATCGACAATTCACCCACAAAACCACTCATTCCTGGCAACGCGAGGGACGCCATCGAACCCGCTGTGAACAGAGCAAAAACCTTGGGCATCTGCTGCGCCATTCCCCCCATTTTTTCCATTGCTAAGGTATGGGTGCGATCGTAGGTGATTCCAGAAAGGTAAAATAGAGCCGCTGCAATCAGCCCGTGGGAAAGCATTTGAAGCACGGCACCGTTCATCCCCAACTCAGTGAATGAGGCAATGCCAATCAGGACAAAGCCCATGTGGGAAATCGAAGAGTAAGCCAGCCGCCGCTTAAGATTATCCTGAGCAAAAGCATTCATCGCCCCATAGATAATGTTGACCACACCCAACATCACTAGCACTGGCGCAAAGTGAATATGGGCATTGGGCAGCATTTCCAGATTCATGCGAATCAGCCCATAGCCTCCCATCTTCAGCAACACCCCCGCTAAAATCATCGAGACAGGGGCAGACGCTTCGCTATGGGCATCGGGTAACCAGGTATGTAACGGGAAAATCGGCAGTTTTACACCGAAGGCAATCAAGAAGCCGACATAAGCAAGCATTTCCAACGCGATGGGGAAATGTTTGTGTGCCAGCTGCTGCATATCAAAGGTAACAGTATCCCCATAGAAAGCCATGGCTAATGCCGCTACCAAGATAAATATAGAACCCGCTGCCGTATAAAGAATAAACTTAGTTGCTGCATAGAGGCGGTTTTTGCCTCCCCAGATGGAAATCAGTAGGTACACTGGCACCAACTCCAGT
>DATNQP010000091.1:0-4260 GCA_036703965.1 Leptolyngbyaceae cyanobacterium | reverse complement strand
GTGATCGCTTGAAAGTCAAGACCATCCTCTTCAATAAAGGTCAGGCTTCTATCTTCATCAATTTTTATTTTTCCTCGAACTTGGTCAATGCTAGACGTGAACCGTGTCAATAACTTGCCAGGAATAAATTCTGCCTCTTGCCGTTTATTAGCAGGCTCTTCCTTGACAAAGAAGGTGGTCGGCTGTAAGCACAGATCTGTCATCACGTAGGACTGGCTGGGATCTATGGGAATAGCACCGCGAGTCGTTTCTGCCAATTGTGGGCAGTTATTGGCTAGACCAGTATTTCTGATCTGGTCATAGGTTAATTTACCGGGACTGGTCGCATTAGCTGGACCATCACTACAAGCCGTTAACACTCCCAGACACAAAGCCAGGAAGGTAACAATGAAAGCGCGATACCTCATGGTCAACCTCAATCGTCAATATCTTTCTTGAAAATTTCTGTTAGGGTGGTGCGTGAATCAGACTCTGGTGAATAGGAGTTAAAAAGCTGCTGTTCCCAAGACATCCACAAGAGATGCCCACAATCCACTTGCCACCCATGCTATATTTTGGGGCAAACAAATCCTTTCGGTGAGCGTTCGCATCTATATGAACCATTGCCAGGTTAGGCAAGGTTCGGAGGATGGCACCGAGTTCGTAAGCCTCAGCTCTTCTTTAGAGAATTGTACACGGGAAGGGTCGCCTTTACTCTCTCATAAAGCTCTCATTGCATCTGGATAACTTTTAAGTCAATTTAATTTCTGTGAAATTAATGGCATGAACTGTGACAATGATTTGGATTCACAGCAGTTACAGGTTAAACTGCAAGCGATTACCGCCGCTATTCATAGTCTTGCGAATAGCCATCAAGGTAATAGCCTAGTGCTGTTGGCTTTGCTGCGGGCTTTAGAGCATTCGCATCGGGAGATTCGAGAGAACTTGTTTCAAGCCTCGTTGCCGGATAGTCGGCAGGCACTTTATGCTCTGTTGAGAGATATTGAAGAAGAAGGGGGCTGGCCCTATATTGATCGCATGAAGCTGCAATTGCTCCTGTCCAATCTTCCAGATGATTCTGAACTTAACAACGGCGCAACCGATAAAGAACAAAAGTCTTAAGCTCAGTAGGACTGAATTAAGGGACGATTAGTTGTTGCGAGAGAAAAACCTAGATTGGGGGGGTTCCCCCCAAACCCCCCATTGGGGGACGGAGTGCCTCCCCCAAGCCCCCTGCACAAGGGTTGATGGGTGTGGAGGAGATTTGTTAATTCAGTGCCATTTGTCTTGACGTTGAATCAAGACTAATACCGGAGTCAATAGAGTGAGACAGTAGGCGTCGCGAATGTTAAGATTTTGCCGTCAGTCTTGAATTTCAGAAAATCAATACCTTTTTGTTGTTATGGCGATTGCCGCACATTCTATTAAGTTTGGGACAGATGGCTGGCGAGGCGTGATCGCTGCCGATTTCACCTTCGAGCGCTTGGCTTTGGTTGCCCCAGCGGCGGCAAAAGTCCTGGCAGATGTTTATGGCGATACCACTGGGAGTAACACAATTATTGTGGGATACGACCGGCGCTTTATGGCGGAAGAATTTGCCAAAAAGACAGCTGAGGTGGTCAAAGCCGCTGGGTTTGATGTGATGCTCTCTGTTGGTTACGCCCCAACTCCGGCGTTTAGCTGGGCAGCGAAGCAACAGAATGCTTTGGGAGCTTTGGTGATTACAGCCAGTCATAACCCTGGAAACTACCTGGGATTGAAGGTGAAAGGGGCGTTTGGCGGGTCGGTTGCCCCAGAAATTACACAACAAATTGAAGCCCTGCTGACTCAGGAACCCGTTGAGGCTCAGAGTTCTGGTACCCTCCAGACCTTCGATCCGTGGTTGAGCTACTGTGAGGCGCTGCGGGCAAAAGTCGATCTCTCCCAGATTCGGGAATTGATTGGTCAAGGGAAACTAACAGTCTATGCCGATGTGATGCATGGAGCAGCGGCAGGTGGATTGAGTCAGATCTTGGGTGTGCAGATTCAGGAAGTTAATAGCTCACGCGACCCTTTGTTTGGTGGCGGAGCACCAGAACCCTTACCACGCTACCTCAGCCAGCTGTTCCGAGTCATACGGACTCACCGGCGTCAAGATTGTTCAGATTTGGCAGTAGGGTTGGTGTTTGACGGCGATAGCGATCGCATTGCTGCTGTTGATGGAGAGGGGAACTTCCTTAGCTCCCAAATTCTCATCCCTATCCTGATTGAACATTTGGCTTCACGCCGTCAGTACAGTGGTGAAGTCGTTAAAACTATCAGTGGTTCAGACTTGTTTCCCCGTGTTGCCGCACTGTATCAGCTGCCGGTGTATGAGACTCCTATTGGCTACAAATACATTGCCGACCGGATGTTATCAACTCCCGTCTTACTTGGTGGTGAGGAATCGGGAGGGATTGGTTATGGAAATCACATTCCAGAGCGAGATGCCCTGTTGTCAGCACTTTATCTCCTAGAAGCGATCGCTCAATCAGAGCTTGATTTGAGTGACCTCTACAAAGGGCTGCAAGAGCGCACTGGCTATATCTCTGCTTATGACCGCATCGATTTACATCTGTCTGGGATGGATGTGCGATCGCGTCTGCTGGAACAATTACAAACTCAGCCTTTAACGGAAATTAACGGTCAGCAGGTCGTTGATTGCCAGACAATAGACGGCTACAAATTCCGTTTAGCTAATGATAGCTGGCTGCTGATTCGTTTCAGTGGCACTGAGCCTGTATTGCGACTCTACTGCGAAGCTGCCACCCCTGAGCAGGCGCGTCACACCCTCAACTGGGCTAAAGATTGGGCAAATTCTGTATGATGATTGGTCATTAGTCATTAGTCATTGGCTCTTCAACCAACAACTAACAACCAACAAGTAACAACCAACAACCAATGACATTACTCGTTGTCGCTACAGGAAATCCCGGTAAGTTGCGGGAGATGCAGACGTACCTGGCAGATAAGGGCTGGGAATTACAGTTGAAGCCCCCCGAATTAGAGATTGAGGAAACAGGGGATACGTTCAGTACCAATGCTTGTCTTAAGGCATCAGAGGTGGCAAAAGCTACTGGAGAATGGGCGATCGCGGATGATTCGGGCTTGGAAGTCGATGCTCTCGATGGTGCCCCAGGTATTTATTCAGCACGCTACGGCAAAACTGACGCGGAGCGAATTGAACGGCTACTAGGGGAACTTGGAAATGAGCTGAATCGGGAAGCGCAGTTTGTTTGTGTTGTGGCGATCGCACGTCCTGATGGAGCGATCGCTCTCCAAGCTGAAGGTATATGCCGAGGCGAAATCTTACGTGCTCCTCGTGGAACTGGCGGCTTCGGCTACGACCCAATTTTTTATTTACCAGATCAGCGGTTGACGTTTGCGGAGATGGAGCCAGAGATGAAGCGACGCTACAGTCATCGGGGCAAAGCGTTTGAAGCACTACTTCCTCAGTTGAGCCAATTAACTTAATGCCTGTTAATGCTGTTGAGCAGTAACCTGCTAATACCCAAAACTGAGGCACTAACCAGAGATAGCAGAGCCTCAGCATCAGTTATTGACAATGCGATCTGCGCTTGCAGCAGCGCTGAACCGTTAGGTTCCGCTTGGCTAACGCTATCGCTTAGACAGCTTCTAGATTCTTTTCCCCTGTCCGAATCCGAATTACCTGATCGATGGGACTTATGAAAATTTTACCGTCGCCGATTTCACCAGTTCGAGCGGCAGCGATGACTTTTTCTACCACCATGTCAACCTGGTTGTCCTCAACGACAATTTCCACTTTGAGCTTTTGCAGGAACTCAACCGTGTACTCAGAACCACGATAGCGTTCTGTCTGACCTTTCTGGCGTCCAAATCCCCGGACTTCAGAAACGGTCATCCCGACGATGCCAGCGTTGACTAAGGCAATTTTGACCTCGTCTAGCTTAAACGGCCTGATAATCGCTTCTACCTTTTTCAATCTCGTTACTCCTCACTTGTTCTGCTATTCATAATTTATAGAACCAGCATGACACTTTCTATCACCGTCAAGATAGGTGTTTTGTAAGTTTTAATACATTTTCTGGCGAACGTTCGCCTGAGGGAGTAATCGTGCTTTCGGATAGATAAGCAGGTAGTTAAGGCACCTACACCAATACAAACCTAGAAATCAGCAGAAAAAGCAGAAGAACTCTTTTTTCAAACCAAGCTAGGAAGTAATTGGGCTTGATTTTGATCGCTTCATCATAGGAAGCGATCGCGTCTTGGTAGCGTCCCAGG
>DATNQP010000090.1:0-4214 GCA_036703965.1 Leptolyngbyaceae cyanobacterium | reverse complement strand
TTCCTGCTAGGTCTATCAGTCAATGTGACTGCCATGTTCCGTGACCCTAGCTTTTATTTCGCTTTCCGCAGCCAAGTTGTACCGCTCTTACGCACCTATCCGTTTATTCGGATTTGGCATGCAGGATGTTCAACGGGTGAGGAGGTCTATTCAATGGCAATCCTGCTACACGAAGAAGGACTATATCACCGCTGTAGGATTTATGCCACTGACATGAATGAGGCAGTGCTGAAAAAAGCAAAGGCTGGCATCTTCCCTTTGGGGTTAATGCAGGAATATACTCAACATTATCTTCAAGCAGGCGGTAAGGGGTCGTTCTCAGAGTACTACACCGCCGCCTATGACAGCGCTATTTTTCGCTCGTCTCTCAAGGAAAATATCGTTTTTTCTCAGCACAACTTAGCAACTGATGGCTCTTTTAATGAATTCAATGTTATCTTGTGTCGGAATGTCCTCATTTACTTCAATCAATCGCTCCAAGAACGAGTTCATAAGCTTTTTTACGAGAGCCTCAGTCAGTTTGGCATCTTAGGGCTAGGACGCCAAGAGTCACTCCAATTCACCTACCATGAAAAAGACTATGAGGTACTCGAAAAGCGTGAAAAGCTTTACCGCAGGATCAGGTAGGAGTGAAGACAGCAAGGGTCACGAAGCGGATTCCTCTTTTGTGCCTCCTGCCTCAAGGCTAGGCACTCCCTACGAACTGATTGTGCTTGGTACCTCATTGGGAGGATTGCGTGCCTTGGAAGTCCTGCTGGCAGGTCTACCCAAAAGCTTTCCTTTACCAATAGCGATCGCGCAACATCGTCATAAGGACTCTGACGACACTTTGAGCATTTTCTTACAGCGCCAGTGCGCTCTGCCTCTCAAAGAGGCAGAAGATAAAGAAGTAATTATACCGGGGCGAGTATACTTAGCTCCCGCTGATTATCACTTACTGATAGAAGCAGGCTGCTTTGCCCTCTCCACCGAAGCTCCCGTATCCTATGCAAGACCATCAATCGACGTGCTGTTTGAGTCAGCCGCCGACGCCTATGGCAACAGGGTAATTGGCGTAATTTTGACAGGAGCAAGTGACGATGGGACTCAGGGTCTTTTAAAAATTAAAGCTCACGGTGGCTCGGCGATCGTTCAAGACCCGTCTACGGCTGAAAGCCCTACGATGCCAAAAGCAGCGATTAAATCTGTACCCGTAGACTGGATCTTACCCCTGCGTGATATTGCTCCCCTACTAGTCAACCTTTGTAACCGGGCGCTGAGGTAAGACCAGAAAGTCTTCTATACCGTTGGCGGCTAATCACTAATCGCTAGTTGTTAATTGCCAGAATTGCCTCTCTCTCATTAGCCATCCGGCAAAAGCAACCGACTATCCACAAACTCAGCAACTGGACTTGATATAATTCATAGTTCAAAGTTTATTATTCAGCTGATATTTGTAACTTTGGATAGGTGTAGGACTAAAAGCGAAAGAGTCAAAGTCTATCTAGAGACGTTAAAAAAAGAAATCCAACTCTTCCTTAGAGCATAACCAGAATATGGAGCCTGAACCGAAAGTGAACGTCCTACTAGTGGACGACCATCCAGAAAACTTGCTGGCACTGGAAGCGATATTAGATAGACTTGGTCAGCATCTGGTAAAGGCCCACTCTGGTGCAGAAGCCTTAAGATGCCTGCTGCATCAGGATTTTGCAGTAATTCTGCTCGATGTCCAAATGCCAGGGATGGATGGCTTTGAGACAGCCACCTTGATCCGAAACCGAGCGCGATCGCAGCATACCCCCATTATTTTCCTGACAGCGTTCAGTAAAAGCGACTCGCTGATGTTCAAAGGCTATTCCCTGGGTGCGGTAGACTACCTATTTAAGCCTGTTGAGCCGGAGATACTAGCCTCTAAAGTCGCAGTGTTTGTTGACTTGTTCAAGAAGACGGCAGAGGTCAAGCGACAAGCAACAGAACTGACACTGGTTAACAGCGAACTCCGAGAAAGTGAAGAGCGGTTTCGCTCTTTGAGTGCTTGCTCCCCCGTCGGCATTTTCTTGACAGATGTTGAAGGTCGCTGTACCTACACAAACCCACGCTGTCAGACCATCTGTGGCTTTACATTTGAGGAGAGTTTAGAGAAGGGTTGGTTGTCTTCAGTTCATCCAGAAGACTACCCTCAAGTTTCCTCAGATTGGCTTGCCCAGATACTAAATGGTCAGGAGTACTCCCAAGAATTTCGCTTCCAAACCAAGGAGGGAAAGGTTTGTTGGGTGAACGTCCGGTCATCGCCCATGCTTTCTGCTCAAGGCCAACTACTCGGTCATGTCGGAACCATAGAAGACATCACCGAGCGCAAGCAGGCTGAGGACGCACGCGCTCAGGTCATCCGTGAACAGGAGGCACGACACCAGGCTGAGGCGGCAAACCGGATGAAGGATGAATTTCTGGCAACACTCTCCCACGAACTCCGCACACCTCTTAACTCAATCCTGGGCTGGTCTGGACTGCTGCGTACACGTTCATTTGATGAAGCTACGATCGCGCGTGCCCTCGAAACGATTGAGCGTAATGCCAAGGTTCAGGCACAGCTCATTGAGGATATCTTAGATGTCTCGCGCATCATTCGAGGGAAGCTGCATTTAAATCTCCATCCCATCAATCTTGTACCGGTGGTTGAGGCGGCGATAGAGTCGGTGCGTCTGACAGCTGAGGCTAAATCGATTCAATTGGAACACGTCGTTGACCCTTCAATGAATCGAGTCCTAGACAATTGCTCCCCCTCACAGCGAAGGGGGAGTAATGGTGGGGCTTCCTCGCGAAGAGAGGGTCTCATGGTCAATGGTGATTCAGACCGCTTACAGCAAATTGTTTGGAATCTACTTACTAATGCAATCAAGTTCACGCCCGAAGGAGGAAAAGTTGAGGTACGCACTTGGCATGCTGGCGTCTATGCCCAAATTCAGGTGACTGACACGGGTATTGGCATCAAGGCAGAATTCCTCCCGTATGTTTTCGATCGCTTCCGTCAAGCTGATAGCACAACGACTCGGTCACACGGTGGCTTAGGGTTGGGACTGGCAATTGTCCGCCACTTAGTAGAATTGCACGGTGGAAGTGTTCATGTGAGCAGTCTTGGAGAAGGGCAGGGAGCGACGTTTACCGTGAAGCTACCCGCTTTGCAGCCAAAAAGTAACAGACAAGAGCGTCGAGGCGAAGAGCAAGAATCAACTCTCGACGATCTCCCTTCGACACCTTTGCCTCTCCACGGGTTACAGGTACTCATTGTGGATGATGAGCCGGATGTGCGGGAGCTACTCAAGGCTGTGATTGAAGAGTCGGGAGCCGAAGTCATAGCCGCTGCATCGGTTCAAGAGGCGCTTCAAGTCCTCGAACAGTTGCAGCCGGATGTATTAGTCAGTGATATTGCCATGCCGTTTGAGGACGGCTATACGCTAATTCGTAGGGTAAGAGACCTTGAAACACAGGGAGGGGAAATTCTTCCAGCGGTTGCGTTAACCGCCTATGTTAGAGAGGAGGATTGTGAACAGGCGATCGCATCTGGCTTTCAAAGGCATATGTCTAAGCCAGTTGATACAACTCAGCTAGTAACAGCAGTTGCCGAGCTTGCCGGACGAACTTAGATTTTTTCAGAGTAAATATGGCAGCTGCAACCTATGCAATTCACCTATAATCGCACTGTTCGCTTTCAAGATACTGATGCAGCGGGTGTCGTTTACTTTGCCAACGTTTTAGCAATCTGCCATGAAGCCTACGAAGCATCTCTAGCGGCATCAGGCATTAATCTCCAGTCATTTTTTAACAATTCAGAAGCGGCTATTCCCATCATCCATGCCAGTGTGGATTTCTTTCGTCCGATGTTTTGCGGTGACAAGCTGCTAATTCACTTGACGCCCCAACAGCGGAATGAAAATCAGTTTGAGATTACCTATCAAATAGTTGCAGCGTCATCAAAACAGCAATTAGCAAAGGCGATTACTAGGCATGTTTGCATCGATCCAGTTACCAGAACCAGAAACCAGCTACCTACCGAAATAATTCAATGGCTCTGCTAGGAATTTTATAAGTTCTAAGTAATAAGCTGTTATGCATTTAAACTGTGATAAGAGCATCGCCCTTATTTTTAATTTTCCGTCCCCATTTAATAACTAACTCTCCTTCGTTTAAAAGATGATGCAATAAATATTCCAGTTCTTCAATTGATTTAAACAGTC
>DATNQP010000089.1:0-9826 GCA_036703965.1 Leptolyngbyaceae cyanobacterium | reverse complement strand
GCTACCGGCGATCGCCCGCCAGAACTGAACAAAATGTCTGGCAAAGCTTGGGAAAAGACCAAGAATCGCGTCCGGAAGGGGATTAAGAAACTTGCGGTTGATTTGCTGCAACTGTATGCCCAGCGGACGCAGCGGCAGGGTTTTGCCTACCCAGTGGATTCACCCTGGCAGGAGGAGTTGGAAGATTCGTTCCCCTACCAGCCAACACCTGACCAGTTGAAGGCGGTGCAGGATGTGAAGCGAGATATGATGAGCGATCGCCCGATGGATCGGTTGGTTTGTGGGGATGTCGGCTTTGGTAAAACGGAAGTGGCAATTCGCGCTATCTTCAAAGCCGTCATTGCCGGTAAGCAAGTTGCTGTCCTCGCTCCCACAACAATCCTGACTCAGCAGCATTACCACACCATTAAAGAACGCTTTGCCCCTTACCCTATCCATGTGGGTTTGCTCAACCGCTTTCGTAGCGCAGAGGAACGTCGTGACATCCAACGCCGCCTTGCAACAGGTGAACTAGATGTTGTTGTGGGGACGCATCAGTTATTGGGTAAGGGGGTGACATTCCGAGATTTAGGAATGCTGGTGATAGATGAAGAACAGCGGTTCGGGGTTAACCAGAAGGAGAAAATTAAGACGCTCAAAACTCAGATCGATGTCCTCACCCTCACCGCCACACCAATTCCCCGTACTCTCTATATGTCCTTATCTGGGGTGCGAGAAATGAGTTTGATTACTACCCCACCCCCCTCACGGCGTCCGATTAAAACCCATCTTTCTCCTTATGATCCAGAAGCGGTACGCACAGCGATTCGTACTGAACTTGATCGCGGAGGCCAGGTATTCTATGTCGTGCCGCGAGTAGATGGAATTGAGGAGATTGCTACGCAATTGCGGGAGATGGTGCCTGGGGTGAGACTCGCGATCGCGCATGGTCAGATGGATGAAGGGGAACTCGAATCCACTATGCTCACCTTCAGCGCTGGTGAAGCGGATGTTTTGGTGTGTACCACAATTATTGAATCCGGTCTAGATATCCCCAGAGTTAATACAATCTTGATTGAAGACGCTCAAAAATTTGGTCTATCCCAGCTGTACCAATTACGAGGGAGGGTTGGTCGTGCGGGGATTCAAGCTCACGCTTGGCTCTTTTACCCGAAGCAGAAAACCCTCTCGGAACCAGCACGGCAGCGCTTACGAGCGATTCAGGAGTTCACTCAGCTAGGGTCGGGTTATCAACTAGCAACACGCGACATGGAAATCCGGGGCGTCGGTAATCTCCTAGGTGCTGAACAGTCGGGACAGATGGAGGCGATTGGCTTTGATCTGTATATGGACATGCTGCAAGAGGCGATTCGGGAGATTCAGGGGCAGGAAATTCCCAAGGTGGATGATACTCAGATTGACCTCAATCTCACTGCCTTTATCCCGGCTGACTATATCCCAGATCTAGACCAAAAGATGAGTGCTTATCGGGCTGTCGCTTCTGCTATCTCGAAGGAAGAGTTAGTTCAGATCGCGGCAGATTGGAGCGATCGCTATGGCCCAATTCCCCCAGCGGCTAATCAACTGCTGCGGGTGGTGGAACTCAAACAGATAGCCAAGTCCTTAGGGTTCAGCCGGATTAAACCGGAGGACAAACAGCACGTTGTTCTGGAAACCCCAATGGAGGAACCGGCTTGGAACCTGCTGAAGGAGAATCTACCAGAACATATGCGATCGCGCTTTGTTTACATGCCTGGTAAAGTAATCGTCCGTGGATTAGGTGTACTGAAGGCAGAACAACAATTGGAGAACCTGATTAACTTTTTGGGCAAAATGCAAGGGGCGTTGCCAGAACCGGCTCTCGTCTGATTTTCAACTAAATAGGCATAAGTTAAAGTATTTTTTTGAGATATAGCTATCGCCATCGCCATCAAGGTTAGGACTTTCTTTAACGGATCTTGCGACCAAGTGCAGTAATAAACCTTCTGCCTTCTGCCTTCTGCCTTTTGCTATAGATTCTCAAAAAGATTGTGTAAATGTCTCTGGAGTGTGCATCAAAGTGTCTTCTTCTCCGGTGAAGGTTAAACATAAACGCGCAATTCACCACCTACGCCCCAGCGTTTGGACAGTCTTGGTGATGGCGATCGCCTTTTTGCTCTCAACGCCGGTTATCTCGGTCTTGAGCAATATCTTCACTAACTCTGGTGAGGTGTGGAAGCATTTAGCCGAGACAGTTTTGTGGACATACATCACCAACTCTTTTTGGTTAATGATTGGGGTTGGATGTGGTGTTTTGATGATTGGCGTGGGGACGGCATGGCTGGTTACCTTGTGCCGTTTCAAGAGCAGCCGCTTCTTTGAATGGGCGTTGCTGCTGCCTTTGGCTGCACCTGCCTATGTGCTTGCTTACACCTATACGGAGTTTTTGGACTATTCTGGACCCGTGCAAATGGCATTACGTAACCTGTTCGGCTGGGGCTATGGAGATTATTGGTTCCCAAATGTGCGATCGCTTTGGGGTGCGATCGCGATGCTGAGTTTGGTGCTATATCCTTACGTTTACCTACTGGCGCGAGTTGCTTTCTTAGAGCAGTCTGTTTGTACCTTAGAAGCCAGCCGCACTCTCGGCTGTGGGCCTTGGCGTAGTTTCTTTACCGTTGCTCTACCTTTAGCACGTCCTGCGATCGTTGCGGGTTTAGCACTGGCACTAATGGAAACACTCAATGACTTCGGCACCGTCCAGTTTTTCGGCGTTGACACCTTTACGACAGGCATTTATCGCACTTGGTTTGGCATGGGGAATCGAGTTGCAGCGGCTCAACTTGCCGCGTTTCTCTTGTTATTCATCCTCTGGCTAATTTTGCTTGAGCGTTGGTCGCGTCGTCGGGCGCGATACTATCAACACACTGGGACGCGCCGCCAGTTGCCGAGTTATCAGCTACGGGGGATAAGGGCTGTGGGAGCCTGGATGGCTTGTTTTATCCCCATTGCTCTTGGGTTTCTGGTACCGGCGGCAGTTTTGCTAGATATGACCCTAAAAAATCTTAGTGTTTCACTGGATGACCGCTTTTGGAGCAACGCCCGTAATAGTTTCATCCTTGCCGTCATAACAGCCGCCCTAGCAATTGTGATTGCAGTAGTCATGGCATACGGATTACGTTTACGCTCCAATATGGGGATGCAGCTAGCCGCAAGGGTTGCCTCAATGGGCTATGCTGTACCGGGTTCAGTGATTGCCGTTGGCATCCTTATCCCGATTGGCAGACTCGACAACGCGATTGATGCTTGGATGCGGGCGACTTTTGGTATATCAACTGGCTTGCTGCTGAGTGGCACAATTACAGCCTTAGTGTTTGCTTATCTGGTTCGCTTCCTGGCAATTTCCTTCAGTACTGTTGAGGCAAGTTTAGGCAAAATCAAGCCAAGCTTGGATGAGGCGGCGCGATCGCTTGGGTTAAGCCCTACTAGCACCCTGGTTCAAGTCCATACACCGATGATGTGGGGGAGCTTACTGACTGCGGGAATGCTGGTCTTCGTTGATGTGATGAAGGAACTACCCGCAACATTAATTATCCGACCCTTTAACTTTGATACGCTGGCGATTCGAGTCTACAATCTCGCCTCCGACGAACGTCTTGCTGAGGCTTCTGGCTCAGCACTAGCACTCGTCGCTGTCGGAATTGTTCCAGTGATTCTCTTAAGTTCGAGGATTGCCAAATCTCGGCAGAGTCAAGTAGATAGCTAATAGCAAGTTCCAATAACTATTATTACTCCCCTCGCCTTTGATAGGAAGAGGTTGGGGCACAAGGGTGTAATATTTAAATAAAAATGAAACTGTAGCAGAACTTACGGATTCGCGCCCCTACTCCTCCAAAGTTGGGGGTGCAAAACGGCAGTATTTGCGTAAGTCCTGTGTAGCTATAAACCTATATTTAATAGACCTGAAAACGGAGCAAAACGTGAACATCTACCAAAGATTAGTAGTCGTAACGACTGGTACTGCCTTCAGCTTTGCGGTGATGAAAGCCAACCCGGTACAAGCAGCTAGCATCATTCAAGACCAAACCAACGGAGCTATTCAAATCTTACATGCTTCTTCTATAGGTCAAACATTTACGGCAGAGGATGCCTTCATTGAGTCGATCGGATTCTCCATAGCAGATTTCAGTTCCTTTGGAGAAGATGTCAATTCCAGCCTTGTACCGAATGATTTTTCGATCACAGTGAAACTATACGAGGGAATCGGTACAAATGGGACTTTAGTAGGAAGTGGAGTTTTCAACCAGCTTTTTGATGACTTTAATGGGTGGGCTGACGTAGACTTCACTTCGGTTGTTTTGAACGTGGGAAACACCTATACAGCTATTGTTGAGGATGAGAATTTTCGCTGGGGAGTGGAGTATTTTGATGCGAATGCGTACTTAGGAGGGCATGTCCTCTCCCCCTCTGGCAGGGTAGGTGATGCCGAAAATGTCGATCTCCGATTTCGTGTACTCGTCAGAGAAACGCCTACGCCTACTTCCGTACCCGAACCTGGCACTGTCGCTGGTCTTTCTCTGCTAGGTCTAAGCTTGTTCCTGAAGAAAAAGGTAGAGTCCTAATAATAAAGAATGGCGCACCCCTGAGAGAGGGTACGCCTAAATTTCCCTGAAACTAGTAAAGACGTTCTGTACAAACGTCTCTACTTCCAACCAGCACGATCCATAATCTTCAGCGCCTCTGGATTATTTTTACCGAAGCTAGCAGCATTGGTGGGGTCAGCCTTGAACTGACCCTTAAAAAAGCTAGCGACAACGGGATCAAGAGCAACACCCTCAACAACGGGGTATTCATTGTTGCGGTTAGCGAAAATTTCTTGAGCCTCCCGACTTACCAAGTATTCTAGGAACTTCCTGGCTCCGTCTTTATTCTTGGCAGTTTTCACAACACCACCGCCGCAAATATTCACATGGGTTCCCCGTCCGTCTTGGTTGGGGAAGAACACCCCGATTTTTTCGGCGATCACTTTTTCCTCCGGCTTGTTTGATTTTCTCAGGCGAGCTAGGTAGTAGGTGTTGGCGATCGCAATGTCGCCCTGACCCGCTGCCGCTGCCTTGATTTGCGCCGTGTCATTCCCTTCTGGCGGGCGGGCGAAGTTGCGGACAATGCCACGCGCCCAGTCTTCAGTCTTCTGAGCGCCATGAACTGCGAGCATTGACCCCACGAGCGACTGATTATAAACATTGCTCGACGAGCGCACGAGGATGCGACCCTTCCATTTAGAATCCGTCAACGCTTCGTAGGTTGACAAGTCTGAAGGATTAACCTTGTCTTTGTTGTACATAATGACCCGCGCCCGCTTTGAGAGACCAAACCATTGACCCTCTGGGTCACGGAGGTTTGCTGGAATGGCAGTTTCCAACACTTTTGAGGAC
The DNA here is from genome assembly GCA_036703965.1 of Leptolyngbyaceae cyanobacterium. GTDB lineage: Bacteria > Cyanobacteriota > Cyanobacteriia > Cyanobacteriales > Coleofasciculaceae > DATNQP01. Next base: position 4,433 of record DATNQP010000089.1, on the reverse strand, counting down.
ACGCGTTGTAAGATACCAGCATCCTTCGCCCGCCAGAGGTTGCCAGCGTCAACGGTAATGATCAGATCGGCGGGGCTATTGGCACCCTCACTTTTGATCCGCTCGATTAATTCTTCAGCTTTTGCCTCAACCAGATTGACCTTGATACCTGTCTTTCTGGTGAAGCTTTCGTACAAAGCATTGTCAGTGTCGTAATGACGTGCTGAATAGAGATTGACTACGCCTGTTTGGGCTAATCCTCTTGTCGTCTTACCCAATTGCCCTGCTGTCACTGCTGCCATCGCCGTGCCAGTGGCGAGAAACACGCGTCTAGAGATTTTCATTTTTGGATTAGTTTGCCTTCTGTCATGTAAAAGCCGACGCTATCTCAACAGCCCCCGGCTCTTGAAGGATTGTACTATTAATGCGACTATTTCTTAATAACTTACTAGAATTTTCACAAGATCTGCCTCAGTAATCAGTGCTAAGTCCTTAAATTATTAAAAAATATTTGTCAATACCTTAACCAGTGAGCTTGGTAAATCCCAGCTGAATTATTACTTGAAGGCTTAAGCGAACGACAGCAGTAGTATGTACCTACCGTAGTGAGGGCACTCACCCCACTTCCCACTTCACAAATTAGTGAGTACGATTGCCAATAGCGATCGCGGGGAAGTGGAAAGCGCTCTATGTAAGTCTCAGGGAGTGCTTCACTGTGAATCCTCCCAGTCACTACTGCTGCCTGGAACTAACACATCCCTGCTATCTGTATTTAATAAAAAACAGATCTTGATCAGGAGAATCTACATGGGCTTAACAGATCGTAGCCGGTTAAGTTGCTTCAAGCACAGACAAAGAAAGCTTTACAATCAAAATCGCAATCTTCAGGTCACTTCAGCATCAGAACCAGCTTCAAAACCCGCGAAAGACCTATCTGCACAAGAAAAAGCTTGGAACAAATATCTGTATGCCAAGGCAATTTATCAGGAAACTAAGGAAACCGACCATTGGCGATACATGCAAGAGTGCCTTTCTGATTACGAAAAAGCCTTGATGGCGAATTGAGCCATCTAAGGTTTATTAATATTAGTTTTTTACCAGAAGCCAGTGCCAAACTTCCTACAGCTAGCGCTGGCTTTTACCTATTGCGGTAGAGTTTACGCCCAAGCACTCATCCTGGCTTACTCTCTACTCTTCTGCTAACAGTGCGATGACTCTCTCAATTTCTTCTACTTGGGTAGCACCGCTTGGCTGCTGTTTGAGCTTCTTAAGTAAAGCAATAGCTCCATCACGCTTGTTACGAACCTGCTTAAGCTCTTTTTCAAGCACTTTTACCTTCTGCTTTGATTTTTGCTCTATTAAGTTTTTTTCACGCTGGCGTTTTTCAGCATCTCGACGTTTAAAATCTAGTAGTAGGTTAATAGAATCGATAAATTTTTGAATATCATTTCGTAGATCTAGAGACTCAAACAGTTGAGATTCATCAGGATAGAGTTCCGAGTATTTTTTTATTTCTTCTTTTATTTTTTGTAATTCAAATATTTCATAAATAGGATTTTCCAGTATCAAAGATTTAACTTTTGATTCCTCTAAATCTTTAGAACCGCTATCTAAATACAAAACATATCTGTCCAAAACTTGAGCTATAAACTCGATTAACGTATTATAGCTTCGTCCAGAAATAGGACAGATCCCTGCATGGCGGTTTTGTTCAGCTAATCTAGTTACTACAATTAATGAGCATTCATCTATAACAAGTTTTTTTCTTAGAACTTTCCACTCTTTATCTATGTCTTTATTACTAGTTTCTGTTCTTGCCACTATAGCTTGCCTGACATTTTCGAGCGCTCTATAACAATATAAAGGAGTATGCCCCACCCTAATAATGGCTTCTCGAAAATCAATTAAAGCTTCGGAAAAATGATGTCTAGCTACTGTTGTAGCATCGAAAACTGAATTCAAAGCTTGTCCGCTAGCTGATTCATCAGTAGATAAAGAATGGAACAATAGATTGAGAATTTTTTTAAACTGTTTTTCTGTGCCAAGCTCTGCGAATGGGCGTTTACTCTGGCTTTCCGCAGGGTTTTCTAAAAAACTGCTAATTTCTATTTCCTCTCCATCAGGAAGTTGTACACGAACAATTTCTATATCAAAACCGCTCTTAAAAATGTAGTTTAATATATTTATGATAGGAGAAATAACCTGCTTGACGGCATTCCTTAGGGTTATTAAAAAAACAGAATCATTGGTCAAGTTGTTGTCTATATCTGTAACTTTAATTACTAAATCAGAGTTGTACAGAAGAAGAGCAAACTTAAAACTGATAAACGAGCCATGATGAAAATTTATCTTTGAAGTGAATGGAGGTAGCGGAAGATAAAATTTATAGCCAGAGCTATAAAAATCATGATCGGGTCTTAGTTTGGCAAAAAAAGTGTACTCACTCATACATTAGCCTAAGCCTAATCGCCTAAAGAGAACATACATGCTACAAATGTAATATAGCAATATATAATCAGAACCGCCGAATCTGAGTGAATGTGGTTTCGCTCGTGCAGACCTGGAAAGAGATAGCCGCGCTCCTCCAACGCATCCACATCTTCCCGAATCTCATCCACCTCGTACCGCACCACCTGCCAACCACCAGTTGGGGAGATTGAGAAGTGCGATAGCGTTAGCGACCTTAGGAGCGTCAGCGCTACTGTTTGCAGTAGATCGCGGGTAATAAAATCCCGGTCTGCTATCCCCTTTTTCAGGTGCTTGCGAAACTTTGTAGAGACGTTCCGGCGGTTCGGCGTTAGCGTTTGCGTAGCATGGTGCTCTCTTCAGCAAAGCGAGGCTAACGCCTCGCCGTTCCCGAAGGGTACGTCTCTACGACAAGAAAGAAAAAGGGGGGCTATATAGAACCCATTTGAGATCTATTCATTTGCCAGCCGTTTGAGCATGAGTCTGATGACACTGTCAAGTTCAAGTCTGGGAACGTGGGGGATTCGATATGGAGGAGTTCAGGAGGAAAGAATGTCTTTCAGACAGGGATTCAGACCCTGCCTGAAAGGTAGCCACTGAAACCAAGTTCCGTGGGGGCAAGAAACCCTTGCTCCGGCTCGACTGAGCGATCGCCGAACGTCCTGTGAGGTCGCCAGAACCTCAGTTCGTTCCAAGTTCAGAATTCTTCTGAACTCCTGAACTTCTGTATTCTTCTTGGTCAGTAACGCCAATCTTATCTAGGACGATGACATCTGGTTCATAACTCGACTCTCGTGCAGGTTTGACGACGCATTCCTTGGGAATGAAGTAAGGCAGTTGAGAGCGCCGAATTTCTAGGAACAGTTCGCCGGAAGTAAACCCAGCTACCTCCGAGTGCTTACCAGTTGGTTTAGGCACCTCAAAAATTACTCCGTCGTGCAGTTCGTAGCGTGTTGGTGAGTTATCGGGATACCAGGCAATGAATTCATCAAAGGTTAGAGTCTTGGGTATGACTTGAATCATGGCGATCGCTCCTCAGAAAACCATTTCATCCAGTAGCGTTGAAACCTCAGCTTGGTCTTTGCCCCGATTATCGTCATAAATCATTAGTGTGTCTAACTGCCGATGGCGTGAAAGCTTTTGTACCTTCCGCACATTCCCGTCAGTAGCATCAAGAGCCGCGGTGATGGCTGACGATCTAATCCGGTGGGGTGACATAGTTTTTTTGATACCCGCCTTGGTACAAAGTTTCACCACAATCTTTCTGATTCCGTCACCCGTGAGTCGATGCCCATTGTTGTGAAAGTCGAGCGAGGTGAACAGCGGGGCATCATCCGGGCGGGTCCCACGGATGGCGTCTAACCATTGGGCGATCGCCTCAGTTGTCCCATCTCCCAGGTCAATTGTCTCGCTTTGGGTTCCTCTGCCTTTGCCCAGTATCCGCAGGTTTTTGGCATCTGGGTCAAAGTCTCCAATGTTAAGAAGGCTGACCTCGTTCCTTCTCAAGGCATTGCCCCATAACAACCGGAGTAAGGCGTAGTCTCGTTTGCCAGAAAGAGTGGAGCGATCGCATTGTGCCAGCACCCGTCTGAACGCCTCAGCATCAATCCCGCTAGTATCCCGGTACTTAGCTACCCTCTCCCCCCTGACATCCTCCAAACTAAAGTTGCACACGCCTATCTTTCTACCCATTGCTACTAAGCTTTTGATAGCAGCGAGGCGACGATTAACAGTAGCTTCCTTGAGTCCCCGCTGAATCAGCGATGCTTTGTACTTTAGTACCACAGAGACAGCTTGGGTGCGTTCTAGATGAAGGAACTCTAACACTAAGTCAGGCGTTACCTCCTTACCCGTCATGAACCTAAAAAACTGTGTTACATCTTTCTCGTATGCTCTACGAGTGTTAAGGCTTCGTTTATCAGCAAGTAGCTGTTGCAACACGTCAGGAGTAACACTGGTATCAAAGGACGTGCCTATTGTCGCATCAA
>DATNQP010000088.1:0-11037 GCA_036703965.1 Leptolyngbyaceae cyanobacterium | reverse complement strand
TTAATTATTTTGATTTTCAGCAACGCCATGATGAATTTTTTTAATCCAGACGCACCCCTTTTGTGCCGAAAACAAAATGTTCTTGAACTTCCAGATATTCCAGGACTTTGGCGCTTTCACTGGCAAGTTGGAAGTATGACACTTTTTTCGACATTTTATACCCGACTCGATCAAGCTTGTATTGTCTGGGGTTTAATCTCACTAGTAATTTTCGTTACAGCTCAATTTCTCCCGATTAGTTGGATGACTCAAGCCTCTTGGTGGTCAGCTCTCACTGTAATAGGTACCCTGGGCATGGTAGCGTTGACGCCCTCTTGGCTGAGAGTTGAAGGGTTGGGCTGGGTTCTTGATAGTTGGGTCGTTTTGATGTTTCTTGGCCTTGTAATCACAGACTTAAGCATCTTCCTGGGTTGGGGAGAGGTATTAATGTACCTGTGTCCCCTGTGGTTAGGATTAGTTGCTATCGGCTACTTCTGCACTGGGCTGGGAATGCGATCACGTACTTTAATGCTCTTGGGATTAGTTCACCTGCTCAGTATATGGATTCTGCCCTACGTTGGTTCTTGGCAGTTTTTGACTACGGGAATCATCATGGGAGGAAGTGTCCTACTTCTGGCGGAGTTCCAATGGGATTCTAGTGGAACCTGTGGCAAATAACTAAAAGACAATCTGTAAATTCCACAACAAATTAATTGAATTAAAAACAGCAATTTTGCTCAACTTAAAGCAGTCTGGCTGGTTAGGGGTTGATTTTTTAAGGCTATATCAAAGCTCAGTAGCACCAATAGCAGAAATTACCTCTTTAAAGAGAGACAATTTTTCTATGATTGATAGTTCTCCCTACTTGCGTGACAGCTTGTAGGGATTTTCTTTTTTAATGAAAGGAAAATAACAAAGTGACTAGGCTTTACTCATCGGTTCTAGGGGAAATATTGCTATAGAAGCCCGTTACTAAGTTACGTTTTCACTCTTAATGAGCCTAGCGGCGATTAAGTTTTAGCTCTCCCAGTCAATCATGACTGATAAGCTCTCACCCAGCAATCGTTCACGTTGTGCTGGAACGTCGGATGCCTTGACTGGCTCTCCCAGGAGTCCATCTGGGCGATAGCGCCCAGCTTCGAGAAGCCGCAGCAGACGAGCCGCGTCTATTGCCCACTGCTGACCTATCTCTGTCACCGGGGTTGGTCCCAAAAGAGTGCGCCCTGGGAAGTGGATATTGTGGTATAGGTCAACAGGCTCCGTTGGCACTGCCGTGAGTATTAGAACCCGTGCCTCTTTCCGGCAGTGACGAAGGATTGCCTCGACTTGCCCTGGGTCGGTTCCCGTTGCGAAGACGACATCTGCTCCCCCACGACTACTCCCCTGAACTAGTGCTTCAGGCCAGCCAGGTTCTTCGGGTGAGGCAACTCGCTGAGTGCCAAGCCGTTCAGCATGAGCGCGTCGCGGCGCACGAGCATCTAAGGCAGTGATAACGCCAGCACCCGCAAGGCGACAGACACAGACAAGTAGGAGTCCGTACAAATCGAGACCGAGAACGATCGCATGTACTCCAATCTCGAAGTCAACTCGACGCAGTGCTCTCAAGGCTGGGACTGAAGCCCCGGCTAGCAGGGCAGAAGTTTCGTCAGTTTGGGCGTCTAGAGTTAAGCACGCGGCTGCCGGTGCAGTGCATTCATAGGCGTGGTCACCGGGGGCGAGGACGAGGGAGCCAACTGAGGGACCTTGAGGGCTGGACTCGGTCACACGACCGATAACTGGCACAGGGAGAGTGGGTACTCCTTCACCCAAAAGGCTGGTTGGATCGAGAAGCGATCGCATAACTTGCAGCCGCACCTGATGGAATTCTATTGGTTTCACGTCCTCTGGTGCCAGCACCCACTCGTTGCTGGTCGTGCGAAGATGGAGCAGTGTGTTCATTTCAGGCTACTCCCTACTAGTGGTACTTCAATTGGTTGTCCTTTCTCTCTGGATGTATAAGCGGCTTCGATAATCCGCTGCACGATTAATCCATCCAACCCAGAGACTTCTGGATCTTTGCCTGACCGGACGGCTTCTGCAAATCGCTGGATAAAGATTTCTCGCTCTCTTGGTGGGGGTAGGTCTTTCACTTCGTGCCAGCGGTTGGCGGCATAGTTATCAATTTGACGTTGACTACAGAACCGCAGCCCTGGACGGACGACAATTTGACCTTCAGAACCCCAAAGGCGCTCCTCATCCATCCTGGCACCGACAACATGGGTTGAGCCGCAAAGGGTTCCCAACGCTCCTCCCTCATACTGATAGGTTGCCGACACAATGTCTTCAACTTCAACAGGGTGCGTCAAGGTCGAGTAATCAGCAAAAATGCGTTTAACTTCTAACCCAGTTAAATGCCGGAAGTAATCAAGGGTGTGGCACAGATTCATAATCAGGACGCCTCCCCCTGCCTTTTCTCTTTGTCCGCGCCAGTCTGTTTTCGCCCGACCTGTAAAGCCAACTGTCCAGTACGACTCATTACGAACCTGACCAAAGGCGATTTCCGTACCGAGGATGCGTCCAACTGCACCTTTCTCGATCAGTTCCTTTGCCTGCATCAAGGCTGGACTGTAGCGCTGGCAATAACACACCGAAAGGGTAACACCCTCTTTGCGAGCAACTTCGATCATCTCCTCGCAGTCAGCCACAGTATTTGCCATTGGCTTCTCGACGATAACGTGCTTGCCCGCCTTCATCGCCTGAATTGCCATCGGGGCGTGTAGGTGATGGGGAACAGCTAGGAAAACCGCCTCGACATCTTTATTGGCTAGTACCTCATCAAAATTGGTAGTACAGGGTGCCTCATGTAAGGCAGCAAGCCGTTTTGCCAGCCGGATATCAAGGTCCATTGCCTGGACAATACAGGTATTGGGGGCATTCTTAATCGCCTTGGAATTTTGCACCGCAATCTCGCCGCAACCGACCATCGCGATTCGCAGGGGTGGTACCTCTGACCGAGGGCCGGGGATTGGTGCTGTCAAGGGTTGTTGAGCTTGGAACTTTGTCATTAAAGCCGTTGCAAAGCTTTGCCGCTCAAACTGTGGGGTCCAATTCCCTGGTTCGTCCCAGCGGATTAGTACACCAATAGAGCGATCGCCTGGGGCAGCTAGACGTTGGTACATTTCGGGAATATCTGGCGGCTGCACGCGGTCTGTGAGCAAGTCATCAACAGCAAGCCGACCATCAGCAATCAACCCCAGCACCGCCGACCACTCTGACTTCATCGGCCAGCGTCCTGGAAAGGTAGAATTTTGGGGATTAGTGGCGATATGGGCACCAATCAGACTTGCTCCTTTACTATGCAGCGCCGAAAGGAGTTCAGGGTCGTGCGTAACGCCGCGAGTGCTACCCGCCAGAATGATGCGTCCCCCTGGTCGCACGGTGCGGATTGCGGTGCCGATCGCTTCTGGTACTCCCGTCAACTCAATAACAACATCCGCATTAACACCATCAATAGCATCCGGCTCATCGTTTGTAGCAATCACCCGGTCTGCACCGTCCCGCAACGCCGTTTCCAGTCGCTGCTTAGACCGCGCGATCGCAATAATTGGGTGAGCACCGGCAATAGCGGCAAGCCGTAGCGTCAGTTGTCCAATTAATCCAGCCCCCACCACAGCGACAGATTCCCCAGGCTCAAGGCGTGCCTTACGCAGTCCTTGTATTGCGATCGCCCCAATTGGAGTGAATACCGCTCGCTCTGCCCGTATATCCTCTGGCACCTTCAATATCTTATCTGCTGGCACCGAGGCAATACTGCCGTGAGCCGCCCAAGCAATAACCGTATCACCTGAACTGACACCACTACCAGGTCCCGACAACAGAATATTCCCGACCATACAGTAACCCGGCATCCGAGGGAAGCTACCCAGAGTATTGGGCAGATCGAGGTAGCCAGCTCGTTCCGTTCCCGGACTTACAAGACTGCAAATTGCCCCAACCAGCACCTCCTTGCGACCCGGTGGTGTCACCTCATACGGCTCTACCGTCGCTTGTTCCTTGGTAGGAAACTGAACACGCACGCCTCGGATTTTCAGAGATAGACCAAATGTCGCATTAAGCTTGCGCTGTACACGCTCACGCGCTGATTCAATGATTCCAAACGTTCCTACCATACATTTTCCTTTTGCATAACAGCCCCTGTTCTTTATAAAGACAACTTCTAAATAACCCGGTAGATAAGGCGTGATTCGGTGGAACTTATTCGGTTACATGTTAGTCACTACATAGAAAGACGCGCCATGAGTTAAAGCATTTCTTTACTCAATCTTTGTGATGGGTCGATGTCCCTTGGATAAAGCTTTACACCTTTATCCAAGCGGTCAGCCATCCCCAATTGAGTGCGATCGCATTTGCCCGAAAATCGGCGGGGAAGCGCATTCTCTTCAATGGGCGGCAGTTTGTCCCACCCACCGACTTCATTTACAGCAGTTTATCGAGTCAGTGGATACAGTCAAGGGCGCACAGCTGTGCGCCCCTACAAGCCATCTGTACTTCATTGACTTGAAAAACGCTATAAATGGAACTGGCTTAACGAACACAACTGTGAACACCACCTATCAAACCCTTGTGCAGGGGGTCTGGGGGAGGCACTCGTCCCCCAGTGGGGGGTTTGGGGGGAACCCCCCAATCTTGGTTTTTCTACAAACGACTATTTTTCGCTTAAGTTCAGTACCATTCGACTTAACTCTCTAAAACTGTCGCAAAAAGCGCAAATCACTGCTGTACAACCGGCGAATATCATCAATCTGGTGCAATACCATAGCAAAGCGCTCAGCCCCAAAGCCAGCCGCAAAACCCGTGTAAATCTCCGGGTCGTAACCGACTGCCTTCAGTACATTGGGGTCAACCATACCACAGCCTCCCACTTCTAACCATTGCCCTTTCCATCGCACATCTACTTCTGCGGAAGGTTCTGTAAACGGGAAATAACTGGTACGGAAGCGTAAATCAAGCTCCTCACCAAACATTTCCTGTAAGAATTCCTTAAGAGTCCCTTTGAGGTCCGTAAAAGTTATCCCCTCATCCACCGCCAGAATTTCTATCTGATGGAAAACGGCTGCATGAGTAGCATCAACCGTATCCCGGCGGTAGCATCGACCCGGTGCCACAATTCGGATCGGTGGGTCATTGGCTTCCATGTACCGAATCTGCACAGAAGACGTATGAGTTCGCAATAAATTACCATCCGGCAGGTAAAACGTATCCTGCATATCACGCGCCGGGTGGTCAGGTGGCGTATTGAGAGCCTCAAAGTTATAGTAATCCGTCTCCATCTCCGGCCCAGTAGCGACGGTGTAGCCTAGACCGACAAAAATATCCAAAACTCGGTCAATGGTACTGTTAAGAGGGTGAAGCCGACCTTGGGTTCTGTAAACCGCTGGCATTGTCACATCAAGGGTTTCAGCTTCCAGTTGTGCCTGAATTTGTGCAGCTTGCAGGTCTTGGCGCTTCTGTTCTAGGTTCGCTTGGAGGGCTTCTTTGACAACATTTGCTGAAGCCCCAATGCGAGGTCGGTCTTCAGGTGATAGATTCCCCATGCCTCGCAAAACCCCAGACAGCTGTCCCTTCTTACCCAGGTAGCTGACGCGCAACTGTTCTAATTGCTCCAGGGTATCAGCGAGTGCGATCGCTTTTGTCGCTTCTTCTCTGAGGGCGGCTAATTGGGTCTCAATCTCGTCGAGCGAAGTGGTCATGCTAGGTAATGAAAGGGTTTTGAGTGTTATGAAAACGCGAGCGATCGCGTCTTAAATGCCGATTATCTTTACCAGTTTACCAAGATGGGTCGGAATGACCCGCTCTCGTTAGCTACCAGAACGGGAATGAAAGCCCTCAATCATCAAGCTAGAATCAAACAACGACTTTCAGCTTTGCCGCTATTCATAGTTTCATGAAATTGCTTATCAGCAACGACGACGGTATCTTCGCCCTTGGTATTCGCACCCTCGCCAACACTCTTGCCGAAGCTGGTCATGAGGTCACCGTCGTTTGTCCCGACCGAGAGCGCTCAGCAACTGGTCATGGACTCACTCTACACGACCCCATTCGTGCCGAGAAAGTTGAGTCAATCTTTCACCCAACCATCAAAGCTTGGTCTTGTTCGGGAACGCCTTCAGATTGTGTAAAGCTGGCACTGGGAGCATTAATTGATGCCCCACCGGATTTTGTCCTTTCTGGCATTAATCATGGCTCTAATTTGGGTACTGATGTTCTCTACTCTGGCACGGTCTCAGCGGCAATGGAAGGCGTGATTGAAGGGATTCCCAGCATTGCCTTCAGTCTGGCTAGCTATACCTCAAAGGAGTTTCAAGCAGCGGCGATGTTCGCCAAAACCTTGATTGCTCAGCTTTCCAAGCACCCCCTACCAGAGGCAATGTTGCTTAATGTTAATGTGCCACCGGTAAAGCCAGAAGAAATTGCCGGTGTCACGATCACCCGTCAAGGCATTCGTCGCTATTTCGATATCTTTGAGAAGCGAGTTGACCCACGCGGCAAAACGTATTATTGGTTAGCTGGTGAAGTCCTTGAGGATGTCGAACAACCAGCGCATCTCCACCTTCCTCCGGATGTACCTACAGATGTTCAGGCAATTCGCAATAAGTACATTACCGTAACACCCTTGCAATACAATCTCACCGATACAGCTGGAGTATATAGTTTGCAGGAATTGGGACTTGATACACTGCGCTAACTGGCTGGGACTGGGGACTGGCGACTGGGGACTGGCGACTGGGAAAGAACTCGGGTTCCTAATCCCTAGCCCCTAGCTCCTTCAACTACCCCCCCGGTAGTAAAGCTCAAGAAACCGGAAAAACTTCTCGCACAAGGCTCGGTCTCTTGCTCCAGCTTCCATCTCTTTGGTAAGTTCCTCAATAGCCTGTATCCAGTAGGGGCGATCGCTTGAGGGTTCGTTGCGGTGGCGATGTAGCCGCTTACTGATTACGGCATCCGCCACATTCACGAGCTGGAAGACCTGAACAATGTAAGGGATTTTCTCGCCACGTATCCCATCAGGATAGCCCAAACCATCAAGCCGTTCTTGATGAGAGCGCACTAAGGGGGCAAACTCCTGGAGAATCGGCAGCTGATTACAGATAAGCTCTGAGGCTTCTGGGTACTCTCGAATCTTTATCCACTCCTGCTCGCTCAAAGAACCGGGCTTGAGCAGGATCGAGTCAGGTATACCAATTTTCCCTAAGCCGTGGCAGTAGCTCAAGAAAATCAGTTGGCGAATTTGTTCTGGATTTAATTTCAGCCAGCGCCCAAAGTGCAAGCCCATTGTTCGCAGACGATAGCATCGCAATCCCATGGCGACGTTTCGGGACAGCTGGATTTGCTCAAGAAAATTTAAAATCTCAGCGTCGCCAGAGTGAAGCATGAAACTTCGACGTTAGTCCTTATCTTTAAATTATCTTTATTTTTGCCTGCTCTTTGGAGATTAGCGATCGCCACCAGCAATGCACCTTCCTCCGAGTCAGGCACTTCGATTTGAGTTGTTCTTAGGTCAGTACAAGTTGTTCTACTCATCCCTTAAGCTTACGAATGATTGCTCTAGCCACATTACTTTTAGCCATTCATCTATTTCGCCATACTGCTCTAATAATGCTCGTTATAGTGCCGTAAGCGCTTATCAAAACTTTATCAGAACACCTTTTGTTCGTCATGTTTTGTAGGGGCAATAGCACCCTCAAAAGTTGCAGCAGCTAGGAACCCAAGATGAGAGTAGCAGAACTAACTCTTGTTCGATTCGTCAGAGTCAATAGTTGAAACTCCTTAAAAAATAGATTTTCATTTGCAGAGGCAACGTATTTATTTATAGGCATCTATGAGACATTGGCAGATTAAGTTTTGATAAGGCTTTTCAGGTTTAATGAGGATTGAGGGCGTAATGAATTAACTGAGCCAGTTTCTGACGCAGAGTTTCCAGTCCGAAACGCTCACTTGCTGAAATGAACACGCCTTGAGGAAATTCTTCTTGAGCCAGCGCTAAGGTGTCACTGCCTACCTGATCAATCTTGTTAAAGGCTACGAGGATAGGTCCTGGTGTGACAGGCATTTCCGACAAAATCGTCATCACAGAGCGAATGTGGCTTTGCCATGCTGGATGCGATAAATCCACGACATGAAGTAGGGCGTCAGCTTCGGTGACTTCTTCTAGGGTGGCACGGAAGGAGTCTACAAGAGGCGGGGGCAGTTCGTGGATAAATCCGACGGTATCGGTGAGTAGAATTTCGATAGGCTCACCTGTCACAGCGTTAGGAATTGGCAGACGTCGTGTGGTGGGGTCTAGGGTGGCAAACAGCTGGTCAGCGGTGTAGACGTCGGCGTTAGTCAGTGTATTCAACAGAGTGGATTTTCCAGCATTGGTATAGCCCACCACTGCTACTGTAGGCACTTCACGTTGCTGACGCCGTTGCCGCATCCGCGACCGATGGGCTTGCAACTGGTTGACTTCCTGTTGGAGGCGGGTAATCCGACGCTGAATGGCACGGCGTTCAGTTTCAAGCTTGGTTTCACCCGGTCCACGGGTACCGATACCACCGCCTAACCGTGACATCGCTTGACCACGACCTGTGAGACGGGGCAGCATATATTCCAGCTGCGCGAGTTCTACCTGCAATTTACCAGCACGAGATTGGGCACGTTGGGCAAAAATATCCAGAATTACCTCTGTACGGTCTACGACTCGGATGCCAGTTTGAGACTCCAAGTTACGGATTTGTGCGGGTGTGAGGTCGCGGTCAAACACCACAAGATTGGCTCCCAGGGTTTGTACCGTTAGGGCAATTTCCTGGACTTTACCAGCACCGACTACAGTTTGGGGATGGGGACGCGATCGCTTTTGCCGCATTATCTGCAACACCTCTCCTCCAGCCGTTTCCACTAACCGTCCGATTTCTGCTAAGCCGTCTTCAAATCGCGCTGATGTTATACCATCTGTCATCAACCCAACAATCAGCACTCGGTCTTGGTCGGCATCGACTTGCTGAGCAACAAATTCCCGCCGGAACTCGGCTTCTAGTCCTTCTACCAAATCCAGGAAATCTTGCTGGGTCAACATGTCCAAGCTCAGGGGAGGTGATATATTCCAACTCTGTTCAAAGCCAGAAGCCCGAGGGAGGTCGTCAAGATTTTGAACATCTTGCGGGGGGAGAAGGTGAGCTAAGTAGGTTTCTTTGACATAACCTGTAGCGCCACCGCCCCGCCGTTCAAATCCTGATTCGGTAACATTCAGCACAACCAATGCATCGAGTCGCTGAATCGCCATTGCGGTTAAGGCGGATTCTTTAGGTGTTTCTGGCTTCAGGTGAGTGGCGATGCAACGAATTCCACTCAATCTCTCTGCACCGTAGCGGGGCAATTCCTGGGGCGGAATCTTTGTCTGAGTGGGTGTGCCCACCCCCACCCGAATCACCTGACCCCGGCGATTGATGTAGGTACACAACGGCTGTTTAATGTCCGCGCTGATGGCTGCCAGTCGTTGGGCAAACTCTGGCGTTGTTAAGCAATCGCCCGGTAAGCGGATGTGATAGAGCCGTTGCAGCTGCTTGAGCTGGCTGGACTTTAGACCCTGAAGATTGCCGTAGATAGTCTCGATAGGCGTTTGTGACCAGTACTCTGGTTCCTGAATCCTTCAACTCTATTTTACAAACATGCTTGAGAATCGCTCTGTTGGATGCTCAAAGCAAGACGGCGCTCAAAGCAAGACGGCAAAGATGTGATCGCTCCAAAAACCAAACATGAGGACGCTCAATCGCACTCGGTAACAGGTCAAAAGTTTCAAGCCCCTGCTTTGAGGCAGAGGCTTGTAGCTGATAGCTGATAGCTGATAGCTGAACGCTCCCTTGACCCTGGTAACAACTGCTTCACAGTATTGACTAGCTCTTGAGGGCGGCAAAGCTTAGAAACATAAGCATCGGCACCTTGCTTCTTGCCCCAATAAACATCACAGACTTCTGTTTTATTGGAATACATAAGCACCGCTGGCTTATGGCTTTCTTCATCAGACTTGAGGCGACGACAGACTTCGTAGCCGTTCATCCGGGGCATAACGATGTCTAGGACGACGAGTTCGGGACAATGAGTCTGAACCATTTCTAGCGCTTCGACGCCATCACCAGCAAAAATCACGTTTAGCCCAACCTTTGTGAGGATTTTAGAGATTATCAGCTGTTGTGTCGGATCATCTTCTACCACCAGAGCAGTACTCATAAATACTTCCTTCACTTTCACCTCTTTAATTTTTCTCAACTGAGCTGTGTCTACAGTAAAGGGCTGATGAAGAAATACCTGAAGGAGTATGAAGATTCTGCGATCGTACTCTAACGCACTCCCGAAAAGAAGCGGCGAGGGGTTGAAGTATATAGGGTAGACAAACAGATGGCTTCTCCTCATTTTAAAGTGATACCAAGTTGCATTCATAACCAGTAAAATTCTCCCCCATCTCTTCATCACCTTATCCCCCTATCTCACCCGCCAGTAAATGAATAGTGAACTGCTTCAACAAGTCCGGGTTGTAGACCCGGTTTCTGGAATTGACCAACTGGCTGATGTTCTGATTGCAGATGGTTTCATCAAGGCCGTTGAAACTGAAATTTCTGATGAGTCAGCTGATACAGTTGTGCGGGATTGCCGGGGACTAGTTTTAGGTCCAGGACTAGTAGACCTCTACAGCCACTCAGGGGAACCAGGATTTGAGGAACGTGAAACCTGGTCGTCGCTACTGGAAGCAGGAGCAACGGGTGGCTTTACAAGGCTGGCAATCTTGCCGGATACGCTACCGTCAGTGGATAATCCCGCTGGGTTGGCACTATTGAATCACAAGAGGCAAAACGTAAAGACTACGGGAGAGTTAGAAAAGAAAATTTCACCCCCTCACCTCTATTCCTGGGGTGCCTTAACCCTCGGTGTAGAAGGGCAGCAAATGACGGAACTCGCCGAGTTGGCGGCGGCGGGAGTGGTGGGTTTTACCGATGGGCGTCCGCTGTCGAATCTCGCGCTACTACGGCGATTGTTGGAATACCT
>DATNQP010000087.1:0-14119 GCA_036703965.1 Leptolyngbyaceae cyanobacterium | reverse complement strand
AAAAAAATACTACATCTTGACTTTTGGTAACGATTAGACTTGAATAACGATTTTACCGAAGTGGGCGGCACTTTTCATGTAGCGATAAGCCTCCTGTGCTTCAGTCAAGGGAAAGATGCGATCAATAACAGGTTTGAGTTGATGCAGAGCGATCGCTTGATTCATTGCCTCAAACATTTCCCGACTGCCGACATAAATTCCCTGTACAGTTAAACTCTTCATCAGAACTGGCATCGGATTAACTTCTCCTGCCACACCAGTTAGTACACCGATTAAACTAATTCTTCCTCCTACACGTACAGCGCGAATGGATTTTTCCAAAGTGCCTGCTCCGCCGACTTCGACCACATGATCGACGCCGTTGCGAGCAGTTAGCTCATAGACTCGCTCCTCCCAGTTTGGGGTTGACTTGTAGTTGATTGTTTCGGAAGCTCCCAGTTCTTTAGCACGTTCTAACTTTGCATCACTGCTTGAGGTGACAATCACTCTTGCTCCATGCATCTTCGCGAACTGAAGCGCAAAGATAGAAACGCCGCCTGTACCGAGTACTAGCACCGTCTCACCTGCCGTTACGCTGCCTTTCGTTACCAGAGCATGCCAAGCAGTGACGGCGGCACAGGGTAAGGTTGCCCCTTCTTCATAAGACAAATGGTCAGGCAGTAGCACAAGCCCATCTTGACTCAACACTGCGTATTCGGTGAGCAAACCGTTAATCGCCCCACCGAGTGCAGAGTTTATTTTTTCTTTTGTCAAAGCCCCTGCAATCCAGTCCTGGAAGAAGATACCAGCAACGCGATCGCCTAGCTTCACCCGCGTGACGCCTTCTCCCACCGCCACGACTTCCCCTGCACCATCAGACATGGGAATTAGAGGTAGTTTCTCCTTGTTACCATACCCACCCTGAACAACAATTAGGTCACGGTAATTGAGAGAAGTTGCCCGCACCCGGATGAGTACTTGACCCCAACCTGGTTGGGGTTCTGGTCGTTCGACCAATGTGAGGGCATCAATGCCTGCGTCGTTTTGAATTTCATAGGTTTTCATTTGAGTATTCCTTAAATCTGTTTGCTGAAATGATAATCACGAGTAAGGGGAGTGGTGCAAGATGAGAGAAGTCTTAAGTTTTCGTGGAGTTTGAGGTGAGGCGATCGCGCTTAAGGAAGTGCAATTCGTGTATGAATCCTTAAATTAAGCCTGTCCCGATTTCCGGGCTTGGGTAAGAAATCAGTAAAATTGGGCTTGTCCCATTTTTCTAAGGGTTCAATGTCTACCATCTCTTCTGCTCCCTTTTCCCCGGAAGAAATTGCTGCTGAAGGTCTCAAACCTGAAGAATATGAAGAAATTGTCCAGCGACTGGGGCGTCATCCCAATAAGGCTGAGTTGGGGATGTTCGGCGTCATGTGGTCGGAGCATTGTTGTTACAAGAACTCGCGCCCACTGCTGAAGCAATTTCCAACAGAAGGCGATCGCATTTTAGTGGGTCCCGGAGAAAATGCCGGAGTCGTAGACTTGGGAGATGGGCTACGACTCGCTTTTAAAATTGAATCCCACAACCACCCCTCAGCTGTCGAACCGTTTCAAGGTGCTGCAACAGGCGTCGGAGGTATCCTACGGGACATTTTTACAATGGGTGCGCGTCCCATAGCTGTACTCAACTCCCTGCGCTTCGGTTCCCTGGAAGATGCACGGACACGCAGGCTGTTCAGTGGTGTAGTAGAAGGAATTTCACACTACGGTAATTGTGTGGGTGTTCCCACAGTCGGAGGAGAGGTCTACTTTGACCCCGCCTACACCGGCAATCCCTTGGTAAATGTCATGGCACTGGGGTTGATGGAAACCTCGGAAATTGTCAAGTCTGGGGCATCTGGCATCGGTAATCCCGTGCTTTATGTTGGTTCCACCACTGGCAGAGATGGCATGGGAGGCGCGAGTTTTGCCAGTGCGGAATTGAGTGATAAATCAATGGATGACCGCCCTGCTGTGCAAGTGGGCGACCCTTTCCTGGAAAAATCTTTGATTGAAGCTTGTTTGGAGGCATTTAAAACGGGTGCTGTCGTCGCTGCACAGGATATGGGTGCAGCTGGGATTAGCTGTTCCACTTCAGAAATGGCAGCTAAAGGTGGCGTCGGGATTGAGCTGGATTTAGACCTGATCCCAGTGCGAGAAAGCGGCATGGTGCCTTATGAATATTTGCTCTCAGAATCCCAGGAACGGATGCTGTTTGTTGCCCATAAGGGTCGAGAACAAGAGTTAATCGATATTTTTCACCGCTGGGGACTACAGGCAGTAGTGGCAGGCACAGTAATCGAGGAGCCAATTGTACGAATTCTCTTCCAGGATGGGGTGGCAGCAGAAATACCGGCAACTGCGTTGTCAGATAATACACCCATTTATCATCGCGAAATCTTGACAGAACCACCAGAATATGCGCGTAAAGCCTGGGACTGGACAGCTGAATCTCTCCCTCCTTGCACAGCTGAGGGAATTGAAATCCAAGGCAACCGCAAAACCTGGAATGACATCCTCCTCCAACTCCTCGACACTCCCACCATTGCCTCAAAACGCTGGGTTTATCGCCAGTACGACCATCAAGTTCAAAACAATACCGTGATTCTACCCGGTGGTGCGGATGCTGCTGTCGTTCGCGTTCGCCCTCTAGAATCCCTCCATCCCCCCCGAACTCCGGGGGGGCAAGGGGGGGTGCTTCCCCTTAGTCAGGAGAGGCAAGCTCAACCTGGTGTTGCCGCAACTGTGGATTGCAATTCCCGTTATGTCTACCTTGACCCCTATGAAGGAGCCAAGGCAGTAGTCGCAGAAGCGGCGCGTAACCTCAGTTGTGTGGGCGCAGAACCCCTGGCTGTTACAGATAATCTCAATTTTGGCAGTCCAGAGAAGCCGGTAGGATACTGGCAGCTGGCGTCGGCTTGTCAGGGAATAGCAGAGGCTTGTCGGCAGATGGGAACGCCTGTGACTGGGGGCAATGTCTCTCTCTACAACGAAACTCTTGATGCTACAGGCAAGCCTCAACCTATCTATCCAACGCCAGTTATTGGCATGGTGGGGTTAATTCCTGATATTACCCAAATGTGCGGTCAAGGTTGGCAAGCAGAAGGCGATTTAATTTATCTATTGGGGCTTCCTCTGACTAACTTTACACCTCACCTCTCCTTGGGGGGTTCTGAGTACCTGGCAGCCATTCATGGCTTAGTTGCAGGTAAGCCACCACTGGTGGATTTTGACTTAGAGCGTCTTGTCCAAACAGCTACTCGCGAGGGTATCCGTCAAGGTTGGGTGCGTTCCGCTCATGACTGTGCTGAGGGCGGAATTGCCGTTGCTCTTGCTGAATCCTGTATTGCTGGTCAACTGGGTGCCGAAATCACCTTAGGGCTGACAGCAGAGACTCTACAACAGCGTTGGGATGAGGTTCTTTTTGGTGAAAGTGCCAGTCGCATTCTCGTTTCTGTAACGCCCGAACAACAAGCCATGTGGGAATCCTACCTGAAGGAGCAACTGGCAAAGCAGGAACAGGGGAACTACGCTTACTGGCAAAAACTTGGTTTTGTCAAGAGCAAAAGTTCTGGTTTACAACTTCTCCTTAGGGTTGATGACCAGCCCATCATCGACGTTACGATGAGAGATATGAGCGATCGCTTTTCAAATGCTATTGAACGGCGCTTGATTGTGTAGCTCAACTCCAAAGGCAACCGTTGTATCGAATCGACTCATCTCGAAGCTGTGCCATCAGTAAGCATCATTTAGGTACTGTCATTGATAGTATTGTTAAGGAGTTGTTAAGCTAAGTTAACAATTCAGATCCTACCTGCTTTGATACAACTTTCACTGACTCACTGCCACTACTAGGAGCAAGCACTAGTTATGATTCCCCAGCAATCCCTTTCCTCTGAACAGTATCCTGCTCAATCTCATGATGGGTCTGCACAGCGCCCGGATAAGCCGGAGGAAGCCTGTGGTGTCTTTGGCGTCTATGCACCAGGGGAAGATGTTGCAAAGCTCACGTACTTTGGTCTTTATGCCCTACAGCACCGGGGTCAAGAATCAGCAGGGATTGCTACCTTTGAGGGAGAACAGGTGCATCTCCATAAAAATATGGGTCTAGTGTCCCAGGTCTTCAATGAAACCATCTTAAACCAACTGCCAGGGGATATGGCAGTTGGTCATACTCGTTACTCCACCACCGGCTCTAGCCGTGTCGCTAATGCCCAGCCCGCTGTTGTTAAAACTCGCTTAGGATCGTTGGCTCTAGCGCACAACGGCAACTTGGTGAATACAACTGAGCTGCGTGAAGATTTGCTAAAGCGTAATTGTAACTTTGTTACCACAACCGATTCCGAGATGGTCGCGATCGCGATCGGGGCAGAAGTTGATAGTGGCAAAGATTGGTTGGATGCAGCAATCAATGCCTTTGGTCGCTGCAAAGGAGCCTATAGTTTAGTAATTGGCACACCCGTTGGTTTGATGGGTGTCCGTGACCCCAACGGTGTCCGCCCGCTGGTGATTGGTACATTAGGCAGTAATCCTCAGCGCTATGTCCTAGCATCCGAAACCTGTGGCTTAGATATTATTGGTGCCGAATACCTACGGGATGTTGAACCAGGGGAGTTGGTTTGGATTACCGAAGAAGGTATGGCGTCCTTCCACTGGAGCAAAAAACCAGAGCGAAAACTTTGCATTTTTGAGATGATTTACTTTGCCAGACCCGATAGCGTCATGCACGATGAAAGTCTGTATACCTATCGGTTACGGCTAGGTCGTCAGTTAGCACAAGAGGCACAAGCGGATGCTGACATTGTCATTGGCGTACCCGACTCCGGTATCCCCGCTGCAATTGGCTTTTCTCAAGCATCCGGTATTCCCTACGCTGAAGGACTGATTAAAAATCGCTACGTGGGTCGCACCTTCATCCAACCCACCCAAAGCATGCGAGAATCTGGCATCCGCATGAAACTCAATCCTCTAAAAGATGTCTTAGCTGGAAAACGAGTTGTGATTGTCGATGACTCGGTTGTTCGGGGTACGACAAGCCGCAAAATTGTTAAAGCTCTGCGTGATGCAGGTGCTACTCAGGTACATATGCGAGTTTCTTCCCCGCCAGTCACTCACCCCTGCTTCTATGGCATTGATACTGACAGCCAAGACCAGTTGATTGCTGCTACCAAGTCAGTAGAAGAAATTGCCGAGCAGATGGGGGTGGATTCTCTAGCTTATCTTAGCTGGCAGGGAATGCTTCAAGCGACGGGTGAAGACCCCAACAGCTTCTGCTCTGCTTGTTTTACAGGCGATTACCCTGTTCCCGTTCCAGAACTGCTCAAGCGTTCCAAGCTAATGTTGGAAAAAGTTGTTACAGCCGGAAAATCTTAAAACAAAGTAACAGAAGAGCGATATGAAGGGGGAAGGATGAAATACTTCATCCTTCCCAGTTGCACGGAGATCTAAACTCCAACCAACGTTCATCCACTGACCGATTCAGTGGGAGGCGGAATCTTTCCCATGAAGTGTGCAGCCTCCATACTTCACACTCACATTCCGCACCCAAGGGCTGGCACAATCAGTTTTTTCGGAGTTGGTAATTAGTAATAGATGATACATGGATTATGTAAAATCCTCTTCCCAGTCCCCAGTCCCCAGTCCCCAGTCCCCAATCCCCCAAAACAGATAGTGTGACACTTCAGGGGAAGAATGTGTGTTCACACTTCAGCTTTAGGTGAAAGCACTTCTTTTGCGTGCTTATCCCCAAGAAATGGCTGCATTGGTCCCAAGTACTTCGTTAAATAAGGGGAAAATACTTCATAAATCAGCGTAAAGGGACGCCCATCATGCCAAAACAGATAATGACGTCCCCAGAAGGGCCCAGGCTGTTCAAAAGCCTCCTCCAGCTCGGCTGAATCACCGTAATAAATTCCCTGAATATCTCGGTATAACTCAGTCCGTAGACGGGCAAGACTCGCCCAAATTGGTAAATTCCGATTCTGTAAGTACTCATCTACATGGCTGGCTTCCCACCATGAGGTAGCGTAGGCTAGACGCTGCCCTGATGCAGTCCTAAGCCATACCTGACGCCGCAGTCGTGGACCCGGCACCGCATGAATTTGGTCAGGTGCGCCGTCGGTATCCAAGCCAATAGGTGACATATCAATAACATCTACCTCTGTTGGCTCACCGGTTAGGAGTTGGAGGTGGCGGGTTGGAGAGCCATCTCCTAAAAGAAGCAACTGCCATGCGGGTGCGAGTTGGGAATGGGGCAATCCTTGCTGAACCGTTTGTTCTCCTCCTTGCCAAAGAGGATTGAGGGCGTGCCAGGGGGTCGGCAGCGTGACGCTGTTCTTAGGCTGCAAAATCCAAGTCAAGACTCTTTACAAAACTTCACTCATCTATCTTTCATGATAAGCCAACTGTTGCGAGGACTTTTCCCAGGAAGCTTGTCTTTGTAGCATGGTGTTACTGAATTTGAGAGATATCCCTCTTTTGTTATTTCCGGCTCGATCCGCTTGAAAACCTTCAGAGCAGAGAAACATCAATTGGCAGCGAAAAGAATGCTCAAGACTCGATAGACTGATAAAAAACCGATATCATCGGTCTTCTTCTGGGCTTTTAATTGGGCTTTTAATGTCAGGTAACGAAAATCCTTGCCTCAGTTTAGCGATCGCTCGTCTGTCAACGGCTGGGGCAGAAAACTTTGCCATTTGGGTACTAAAAGCCCCCTATCCTGGGGGCTATGTTCATCATGACTCTACATGGACTGAAAGCCTGACTCAGACTTGGCTGGCATGGCAAGAGATGTTTTCCCTACGGGGTCTGCCTCATGTCCCTCTCATCCATCATGCAACCCAGTCGGTTCGGACTTTGCCCCCAGATAGCGACGTTGGTTCTGCGGGTCAGACCACTAGCTACAGTAGTCGTCTGATGCAGCATTTGGGGATTGACCTGTGGGCGTGGCTGTTTGACGGGCCAATTCAACAGGCTCTAGCTGAAAGCCGGGGCATTGCCATGGGTCAAAATAAACCGTTGCGCCTGCGACTGGAAATTCGCGATCCAGATTTCATCCCACTCCCCTGGGAAATTATGCAAGCTATGGCGGGTAAACAGGCAATTTCTCTCTCTCAGCAAGTGCTGTTTAGTCGTACCACCAGTGACGTTGACGCGCTCAAGCCTTTTACGCGCTCGAACCAGACATTAAACATTTTGCTGGTACTGGGACAGGACGCCCACAAACCTACCCGTTCGACGGCAGGTTTGCAGTTGGAACAAGAGGCTGCGGCTCTAGCGAATGTTCTCAAAGCTTGCGGACAACCTAACGCTTATAGCGAAAAATTTGTGGCACCCGTTGCTTCCCATGTTGAGACACTACTACAGCCGACACCAGCTGAATTGATTGAGGCTCTGGAAACAGGTGGCTACAATATCCTGTTTTATGCCGGTCATGGGGAACCAGCACCAGATGGCGGTTTATTGTTCTTGCGGCCGGATGCCAACATCAACGGCACAGAACTTGCCCAAGTTCTGGTTCGTACTCAGGTAACCTTGGCGGTGTTCAATGCTTGTTGGGGTGCCCAACCAGACCAAGTAGGTTCAAAAGCCATGCCCCGTAGTAGCTTAGCCGAGGTGCTAATCCACCACGGCGTTCCCGCTGTTTTAGGAATGCGCGACTCCATTGCCGACCAGGAGGCTTTAAGCTTTATTCAAACGCTTGCCCAAGCCCTTGCCGCACGGATGCCAATTGACCAAGCGGTGGCGGTGGCAAGACAGCAACTGTTGACGCTTTATAAGTTCAACCAACCTGCCTGGACTTTGCCAGTGCTTTATATGCACCCTGAGTTTGAAGGCGAGTTGATTAAACCCATAGAGGAGGGCATCACAGAACTCCCTACTATGGCACCCAGTTGGGTCGGAACTCCCGCCCCAATTGCCTCTTTGCGTTCTATAGATACCACCACTAAGGTTTGGCGGATTCGTGGAGGACTGATGCGAGTGGGACGCCGACCAGAAAACGATTTGGTAATTCAGGAGCGGTGGGTCAGCCAAAACCATGCAGAAATCATCTGTCGCGATGCTTTCTCTACTCAAGAGGCTGGTCCCACTTACTTCTTGCGCGATTTCTCTCGCTTCGGGACGCTGATTTTACTTCCTGATGGTGTTCATCAAGGGGCTGTGCAAGAGGGCGTTGGCAGCGAGGCTTCCGGCAATTCCCGAAGCGACCCTCGTGTCGTAGGTTGGCAGAAAATCCACCATCAGGAAGTGCCCTTGCAATCGGGTATTCAGCTAAAGTTTGGCAGTACCCAAGGTCAGACCTTAGAGTTTATTATTGAAGCTTCAGAATCTTTGGGTTAACTTTTTCCCCAAAGAAGACGAAGAAAGCTTGCGAAGAGTTCCAGGTAAACCACTCTGATACGCACCACTGCGCTAACGTAGAGGGCTATTGAGTATTTTATGATATGTTACGGAACTCCATAGAGTGCCGATGTAGCTATCCATGCTGGGTTTCATCTACTTAAAAACATTAGGAGGGGCATTATGGCAAGTCAATACATTCAATATGAAGATTGTGAGAATTCTTGGAGCATCTGCCAAGGAGAACTACTAGAGGTACTCTTGCAACCAGAGGAGGATTTTTATCCGTGGAATCCAGCTGAACCTGAGACCGAAGCTTATTTTGCTGAACTGGAACGAGACTTTTTACTCGATCATTGCCCAGAAGAAGAAATTGCTTGTGCATCGCAAGCGTTTTTCAACCAGCTACATCAGTACTGGCCATCACCACTGCCGTCGGCAACTGACAGATTAAAGGCGTCTTTATCCCAACGGTTTGCCGACTTGGTGCCTCAAGCTTGGCTGGAGGAGATCGCCCACAAAGCTCAACAAGTTTTTCCGAGCAATTTGTCTTTGGCAGACCAACTTGTGCTTTGTGTCAAACCTTTGTTGCCAAACTGGCTAGAAGAAGATTTATTGGTCTTCGCTCGTCCTTTAGCCTACGCGATGCGGGGAAGCTCAAAGCCTTCTGATCCAGGTACTCCCGGTCTTGTTGGACCCGTAGAGTGGACAGAATTGTCTCAAATGGAACGGGTGCGTTTGAGTCTGACCGTCGCCCACTCGGCTCTTGTTGAACTTCAAGATTCTAGCAGTGACCCTGAGCAATCATAATGCTCTTTCTTTAGCAAAGGACAATTTCATTCAAGCCGAATGCCCGCTTGACTCAGCCTGCAATGATCTTGATCAGGCACGTTTGGTAGGGGGTTTGGTCTCTATTTTTTTAATGTATTGCAAAGTTGAACGCAAGTACTAGCAGGGTGCCAATCCCGCTCAAGGACACGGAAAAAGCTTTTCCTTCGGATGTGATCGCTTTGTTTGAGAGCCAATGGCTTTCTGAGCAGGGTGTGTGATTCACTGGAGTTCTTGCAAAAGTCGATTTTCACTACGTATCTGTAGTACTTATCGGCTCTGGCTTTGTCTTTTATGCAAGAAGTTTACTAAGTATAAAAGTTTGAGAAGTTCCTCGTGGGTCTACTCGTTTGAAGTAGACCCCACGCTTAAAGCACATCCTACCTGTAGCCGCATTGTTGGGTTAAGGAAACCCTATTGCGGAGTCTTTTGCAAATCGGGGCGTTCTTCCGGCACAATCGCCCCTTCTACGGGGCAAACTTGGATACAGATGCCACAGTCAATACAAGTCGCAAAGTCAATCCAGTACCAGTCAGTACCTTTGCTATTTTTGCCCGGACCTTCATGGATACAAGCAACGGGACAGGCATCAACGCAATCAGCGACGCCTTCGCAGGTATTAGTAACAATAGTGTGCGGCACAGTGTTCTTTCTCTTAAGGAAGGATGGGGCAATACTAGCTGAATCACTCGATTGTCTCTAGACTACCAAGATAACGACTTCTTCTTCTAGTTCCTTGCTAGTCCCTAAATGAGAGTCTCGATTGTTGGCGTGCCATCGGCTTCAATCCAAGCAATGTACGTGATGCGACGATGACGGGCGTACTCCCGGATATCGGCAGGCGATCGCTCTCCCAAATTCATCTCCACTCGAACTAAATGCTCTGAATCCCTAAGTTTTTGGGCATACGTAAAAGCAGCAGCATCAGCCTGAGGCGTCTTTGGCACGACTAACCAGTCACTCGCTGGTGTGTGGCGGGGCAATTGACTAGTTGAGAGTAAAATATAGTGCAGGTCTTCGATGTTAAGGCAAAAACCAATTCCTGGGTAAGTGTCTCCCTGAGGATGATATAGCCCCAGCAGTTGGTCATAACGACCCCCCTGACCCAAAACTCGCTGACTGCTATCGCTATCACTGACGACTTCAAAGACGATGCCGGTGTAATAGTCAAAGGTTTGAACTAAGCTGAGGTCAAGAATTAGCGGTAAGGGAACGGGAGAGCTATCGTTGATCAGTTCAATCAGGGATTTGAGATTGTTAACAATTGCCTGCTCTGATGCATCTAAATCCAGACTAGCAACCTTTTGCAAAACATCCGCAGGGCGTCCCCGGAGGTCAAAGAGGAACAGCGCCCGCTCTCGTAATTCTGAGGAAAGGGGCAGAGTTTCCAGGGTAATGCGGTCGAGATGAGCGATCGCCCAGCGAACCTTGTCTCGCACTGATTGTGGGAAAGGAGAAAGAAGCGATCGCGTCAACCCGGCTTCCCCTAAAATCAAGTGCCACTGCTGCAAACCCAGCTGATTTAGGCAATCTGCCAGCAATAGAAGAATTTCCGCATCGGCTAACAATCCTCCAGCACCAAGCAATTCCACACCCGATTGGTAGAACTCTAGTTGACGCCCGTGGTGACCCACTGGAGGTCGGCGGAACACGTTGGCATTGTAATAGAGCCGTTGCGGCAAGGATAGAGTTGCATCACTTGTACTCCCTGCGATCCGGGTTGCAGCCGCTCGTGCGATCGACGCTGTGAGTTCTGGACGCAACCCCAGTGTCCCCTCTTGGGCATCCTGTAACTGGATGACCGTAGAACGCTGGACGGCTCCACCTGCCATCAGAGTATCCAACCATTCCAACGTTGATGTGATAATCCGGTGATATCCCCAACGGTGAAACACCTGCTGCAAGTGGTCGGCAATCCAGCGTTTTTGGGCAACTTCGAGGGGCAGCAAATCCCTTGCACCTGCTGGTGGTTGATGAACCATTATTTTTTATTACCGCCAAACGGCCAAAATTTACGATCACCGGGTTTACCTTGCTCTGGCTTGGGAGACTCCTTTTGCTTCCCTCCACTGTTTTTTTGAGCCATGTTATCGAGATACTGTTTGCCCTTTAATGCTTTTTCGTCTTTAGGATTCAATTGCAAGGCTTTATTAAAGTGAACTTTAGCCATTGCCGCCTTACCTTGTTGCTTCAAATAAGCCATTGCCAATAAGGTATGACAGTTGCTGTTGTTTGGCTCCAACTTAAGAGCCTCCCGCAACTCCAACTCGGCTCCAGCAAAATTGTTCTTCTCCATATATCCTTGAGCACGACGGAGATACGAATCGATTCTTGATGATCCTTGAGAATCGAATAGGGGCATTCTAGAGCCTCCCGATACTCCACCAGCACCCGTTCCTGTGGGTGTTCTCCCGACACTAGCACCTGTTCCTGTGGAGGTGTTGCCGCCACCAGTACCCGTTCCCGTAGACGTTCTTCCTGCACCAGTACCAGCCCCCTTAGGCGTTCCTGAGCCACCGGGTCTGCCCTCCTTCAGCATCAGGTAAACCATATTGAGTTCACTGATTTCAGCAATTTTTTCCAAAGCTTGGTCAATAGGCTCGTACTGCTTTGATGCCAGGTTTTGCACTGAGGTTTTGTAAAGGTTATCTAAATTTGCACCCCCCTGAGCTAATCGTTTAGCAGATTCGCTAGCCACTGGAAGTTTTCCTCCTTCCGCCGCCAGACGTCTACCTAGATGCCCTAGACTGACAGCATATTCGCGATTACTCTGAGATAGCTGTTCGTAGGCTGGATTAACGAGCTTCGATAAGAGCTGGTCTGCTTGTTTTTTTTCAGCTTCGCTTTCGGCTTTACAAGTGTCGGGATGCAGACCTCTAGCAATTTTGAGATACCGTTTGCGGACTTCCTTAACATCCGCATCAACTGGAATTCCTAAAATTGCGTGGTGGTCAGTGAAATCAAACTTGAAGAGTCCGCGTTCGATTTGAAAAGACATAAGGCGCTTCCAATCTCTGTGCCGAAAGAATTGTTTCTAGTATGTCTTAGATTTTGATTTAACCGGTAAAGCCTTAACGCCAGCTTGGCTAAGCAAGAGACGAATAGGAAACTTCTCTTCTATTAGAAAACAATTTAGCTACTGTGAAAATAAATTTTTACGCTTTCATAGTGTCCCAGAAGTTCATGGCCAACCCAATGGCATCATTTCCAAGCGGACAGTGGCGGAACCTGTAAAAGTTCGGTACTCAGGTTGTCGTGAATTTGACCATTGGTTGCTAGAATACGGCCTGACGGAATATCCAACGAGCTGCTGTCGTAAGCTGTTACTTTCCCACCAGCTTCTTCTACCAGTACTACCCCAGCGACGACATCCCATGGAGAAAGCCCCCGTTCCCAGTAGCCATCCAGGCGTCCACAGGCAACATCACACAAATCGAGCGAGGCAGCACCGCTACGGCGAACCCCTTGGGTTAGGTGAGTGAGGTGACAGAACTCAGCATAGTTGTTGTCAGAAGTCTCACGTCGGTCGTAGGCAAAGCCCGTAACAAGCAAGCTCTTACTGAGGTCAGATGTTTGGGAAACCTGGATAGGGCGTCGATTGCGCGTCGCTCCTAAGCCTCTAGCGGCACGAAACAGCTCATCCCGAAACGGATTATAAATGGCTCCCACCTGAGGTGTCCCGGAAATTAGTAGGCCTACAGAGACGGCCGCAATGGGGTACTGATGGGCATAATTAGTGGTACCATCCAGGGGATCGATTGCCCAGAGATATTTACTCTGTTGGTTTCCCAACGGACCTGATTCCTCTGCCAGGATGGAATGTTCAGGGACATGACGCCTCAGGACCTTGAGTATTGCGGCTTCAGCGTCTTTATCAGCGGCAGTGACTAAGTCTCCGGGTCGCCCTTTCTCTTCTACAGCTTCCAACTTACCCCAGTAGGTTTGCAAGATAACACCAGCAGCCATTGCCGCTTCGGTAGCAATGTCTAGGAAGATTTGCAGCTGTTCGGTAGTAGCTTGGCTCATATGCTAGTAGTTCACCCCAATAATTTTGATAAGTCCCAGAGTCTATTTTCCGCTGCTTCCCCTGCTACCTCATCGATATTCTTTGAGAGGGAAGGGAGTAAATTGCTCGCTATCTCCCCATCTTCCTCACAACTGGTTAAAAACTTCTGCCTAGCTTTACTAGGACTTTGGAGATAGGGGTAGACGACGAAATTCTGCCGGGGTCAAGCGCATGGGTTGGTCTGGGTTCCAAATACCATATCCCATGATTCTGGCGTATTCTTGGGCACGGACAAGGCGAGAATCGTACTTTTTATTAGGCGATCGCGGTACGGCTAGTACATAACCCTCTTTTACCAGTTGCTCATTCAGTAACACGCCATCATACCAAACATAAGCCAGCCAACGACCAGAGGGGTCTTTTTCTTGTGTATCCGGTTCTAGGAAAACTGGCTGTAAGACAAGTTGCTGTTCGGTCATTTTACTGATTATTTGCTCAATGCGGTTTTTTGCCGCCGCTCCCCAAGGCTGCTGCTTCAGGTCTGGTGCCTCAATGCCAATCAACCGTACCCGCTCAATTAATGCCGGTTGCTGAGTCGAGTTCAACACCTCTAGAGTTTGTCCGCTGACTACCCGCTGAACTTGAACAGTTACTCCCTTGGAAACACCAGCAGATTGGCAACCCACCAGCAGCAGCAGGCAGCAGCCGCACATGCAAAATCGCCAGATAGGCGTAAGCAACTGTGCGCTAGGACGGGGGACTGGCAACTGGAGGCTGGGGAACATAAAAGTAACAGAGCTTGAGAATCTTGCTCTACCCCAATTCCCCAACACCTTAATCGTCCTCCAGTGGCAGTCCAAATCGCACCTTGCCCTTAGCGAAATAGCGACCGAACTGAAGTTCATAGACTTCATCTTCATCCTGCGTCTCTACTTCCAG
>DATNQP010000086.1:0-9624 GCA_036703965.1 Leptolyngbyaceae cyanobacterium | reverse complement strand
GGCACTGGGAGGTGATTTTTCATTTGCTGATTTGACTCAATCAAGTTGGCAAGGTGCAGATCTTTCGGGAGCGAATATGAGCAACGCCAATCTCCAAGAGGCTGACCTCAGTTCAACCAAACTTGTTGGAACCAAGCTTCGGGATGCCCAGTTGCAAAATTCTAAGCTACGCAACTCTAACCTGAGTGCTGCTGACTTGCGCGGGGCAAATCTGGCAGGAGCCGATTTACGGGGAGCTACCTTTACCACCGCAAAACCTGCCCAGTCCAATCAATTTATTGAAGCACCGCCTGCTACTGCGTCAGTTGCGAATGTGAAGGGCGTCAATTTTGCCAAAGCCCAAAATTTAGATGCCCAGCAAATTAAATTTATCTGTAGCCAGGGTGGTCGTCACCCTCAATGTTCTGAGGGGAAATAACTCTTGGTCAAGTCTTTGCTATTTAGTGCTTTCCGGGTATAAGAATACTGATATAGCAAAAGGCAGAGGGCAGAGGGCAAAAGGCTTCCGTGAGCGTCAGCGTTCGACTGAGCGCTCACGCCGAAGTCCGAACGGCAGAAGGGATGCATATTGACTGGTTAAGGTTTGAGTATTTGGCGAGAGTCCTAATTGCCTTGGCGACTGCTATAACTGCTGGGGACTGGGGACTGGGATAGGAATTGCCGACGGTAATCTTAGAGCGGGAAGAGAGTAAGGTTGCCCACATAAAACCGCACCACGATTATTTCTCTACTGTGCAGCACTCAACCAGCGGTTTTTGGGCAATATCCTTTAGCCCAACTGAGTCTAACAGTTCTTCCCATTCCCTCGGATTGGAACTGTGCAACTGAGCAAGAATAGCTAAAGTCTCGTGCCAAATCTGACGCTGTGCATACAGTTTTGCCTGCTGTAGGAGGAGTATCTGCTTTAGGTTAGTCTTCAGCTCTGGACTCAATTCGACGCGCTGGCTGTCACCCCAGACAACCTCATCCTGGTCCCGCTCTTGAGAATCGCAAATTATCGCAAACACCCAGCGATAAGTTTTACCAATTTCCAGAGAGACAGTTTCCGGAAGTTGCACTTTAATTACACCAGGAGTATTCGCGAGTGCGAAAGTTGTCTGGTAAATTTGCTTAGACTCTTCATCCAAGACAGTAAATTCTGCTGACTCTGCCGTATTTTTGGGGACATAAAAGAAAAATGGGGGATTCGCAGAAACTGTGAACCCCAAATTACTTTCGGGCATCAGGGGAGTCAGAGATGTGTCGTTTCTATCAGTGCAGGAAGGTGAGCGCGTACCTCCTCCAACCGTTCTACCGGGTCTCCCTCGGTTCTGGGTAGGGGGGAAGGTGAGACTAACCCTCCCATCGGGGTAAGATTGTGCCGAAAGCTGTGGCTGTAAGCCAGTGAAAATTAGAACTACTGACGAGAGAACGCCAGTAACTATTCCCATAGACTGAAGAGACTTTTGGAAACTCATGGTACAAATCCCTACTGTATCAAATAAAGGGCTGGTCAGATAATTAAGGGACGATAAGCCTGAGGCTAGTTCTCAACTCTTGCTCTCAACCAACGAGGCTTAGTTATGAATACTCAATTAACTACCACTGAAATAAATACGTTTCGGAATATGTTAAGGAACTATGACCCTGCACAGGAGGCACTAGCGGCGCTGGAAGAGCAAGATGGTAGGATGGAAGCTTCGTTTGATCAGCTGTGGATCGAGAAAAATGGTCAACCACCGGACATGCCTGGAGGTAAATCCCTCTGGCAGGTAACTCTGAGTGAGTTGCGTAAAGAAGTCTGCGGGGATGAGGGCGTTCGCAGCCAGATTAAGGAATATAGCAAAAATCCAGGGAGTGCGCCTTTGCTGACGGGGCTGATTGTATCCCTGGTAGGGTTAGCGGCGGCTCATGGATTGCCCCTTGACCCCGCGATCGCAACTATCGTTGTCCTCTATATTCTTAAAATCGGACTCAATATCTTTTGCGAATATACCGAACCGCCTAGTGATAAATCAGACTCTTAACGTATTATCACGATTGAATCGGGATAATACCTTATTGTTGTCTTCATCTTTTGCCCAAATTGTTGTAGGGGCGGGTTTAGGGAAGAATTTGTGAAACCAACAGATAACTGGACAGTCAAAACCCGCCCTTACCCAACAATCAAAAGCCAGGCCGGGTTTTGTCCAAGAGTTATCTGTTACACTCAAGAGTTATTAGCTAAACCCGCCCCTACATTAATCCTGATTTTCAGGGCTGTCTGGTAGTCGCTCTAATGCTTCCCGTGCGATCGCTGCCCTATATTCATCCTTATACTCAATCCATATCTCTAAAGCTTTCTGCCAATTAGACCTTGCCTCTAGGTAGTCTTCCTGTACTTCTGCCAGCAGTCCTAATGCTCCATAGGTGCTAGATTGGGCATAGCGATCGCTAAATTCAATGTAGATTTCCAAAGCTTGCTGATAGTTTCGCCTCGCCTCAGCAAATTCCTGCAATTGTTGGGCAACCATTCCCCACTGGTGGTAAATTCTGGCTTGGGCATAGCGATCGCTAAATTCAATGTAGATTTCCAAAGCTTGCTGATAATTTCGTCGCGCCTCAGCAAATTCCTGTAATTGTTGGGCAACCATTCCCAACTGATGGTAAGTGCTAGCTTGCTCATAGCGGTCGCTAGATTCGATGTAGATTTCCAAAGCTTGTTGATAATTGCGCTTCGCCTCTGAGAATTCCTCCAATAGATAGGCAACATTTCCCAAGTTGTGATAGGTGTCAGCTTGCTCATAGCGGTCGCCAAATTTGATGTAGATTTCCAAAGCTTTTGATAATTGCGCCTCGCCTCGGCAAATTCCCGTAATTCTTGGGCGACATATCCTAACTGGTGATAGGTGTCAGCTTGTGAGTAGCGATCGCCAAATTCAATTTTGATATCCAAAGCTTGTCGATAATTGCGCCTCGCCTCGGCAAATTCCCGTAATTCTTGGGCGACATATCCCAAATTGTGGTAAGTGCCAGCAATCGCAAGTTGCTTTGTTGTCGATTCTATATGCTTGAGTGCTGGATACATTTCCAGTTTTTGCTGATATAGCAGTCTAGCTTGCTGATATTGCTTCGTTTGTAAGTAACATTTTGCTAGCCTATCAACCGCCATTGACACCTGATAACCCAGTTCACTCTCCAGAAATACAGGTGGGTACTTCTCCAAACTTTGAGTAACTATTTCTGATAACTTCAGGTTGCTCTGAATATCTTTGATCAAATCAAAGTATTTAGATAAACAGAAAAAGATATCAATTGACTTCTGTTTATCTAGACAAATTTGCAATGCACTGTAGAAATTATCATACTCTTTTTGGCATAATAATAGACCTAATTGTTGCTCCTGCACATTTTTGGAGCCTATCAGTTGTTCGTAGTAACCTGCCAATAATTGATAGTAGTTCTTAAATCCATCTTGCAATGCTTCACTAGTAGCTTTATCGAGAGTACCTAGTTTAGTCTTCAAAAAGTAAGGAAAAACTGGTTGAATCGTCAGCAAGCTAGGTAACTTTGAATCAGGTGAAAGCAAACCCCAGTTAATCGCTTCTTGAATCGCAACGTCAAAGTTGTCAAAGCTATAATCCTTAAATGGATCTAGCTTTTGCAGTTCCTTGATATAGTGTGGCATACTACCACGAAACATAAACCCACTAAATGGAACCAAACACAACAGCAACTTCTGCGCTTCTGTCGAGAGATTACTGTGAGAATATTCCACACATTTGAGAATACTCTCCGTCTTATCCCCACTCTCCCGCTTACTATCCAGATTCACATCTGCCGCCTGCAATTTCTCCAAAATCTCCTTCGGCGACTGCTGCCTCAAATTCGCCAGCACCACTTCCATCGCCAAGGGATACCCCGCCAACAGCTTCATCAGCCGCGCAAACTCCGCATCGTCTCGTATCTTAGAAATGCGATTTGCTACCACATGGCGTTCTAGTATCTTCTCAGCCAATAGCGAACCCGATTGAGGGTCTAATCCTTGCAACGGATAGATATTCGTTTTAAACGTCGTCGCTTGCAGCCACTCCTCACTACTGCGCGAACCCAACACCACCCGCGTCTTCCCACCGACTAACAGCGCTAAGAACTCGCGCAGTTCAGTTTGCTTCTTCTTAGAAAGCGTATTTTGAATCGCCAATCGTTGCCCCGTCACCGACTCCAAATTATCCAAAATCAGGATATAGGGTTCCGTCTTCAGTTTCGCCACCAACTTCTGCACCTGCGCCGCCTGAGTCATCGCTTGAAATCGGCTTATCTCAAAACGGTCATACACCCGCTTGCCAATCTCAAACAAAATTTGCGCTAGCGTCCACGCCTTTTGGTCATAGCCAAAATAGAAGACATCTTGGGCAAAATGCGTCCTCTGCCACCATTCCCGCAGATAATTCAGCAGCGTCGTTTTC
This sequence comes from Leptolyngbyaceae cyanobacterium, assembly GCA_036703965.1. Classification (GTDB taxonomy): domain Bacteria; phylum Cyanobacteriota; class Cyanobacteriia; order Cyanobacteriales; family Coleofasciculaceae; genus DATNQP01. The sequence goes on along the minus strand of DATNQP010000086.1, from coordinate 5,197 downwards.
CCCGTTCCCCCCATCCCCCGCAACAGCAGGATATTGTGCCGCAGTAGCGCCTTCTCAATCTTGAGAATCTCCAAATCCCGCCCCACAAATCCGTATTCGGGTTGGGTGAAGCGATACTGAGTGCCGAGGGATTCAAAAAACTTCTCTTCCTCTTCCGGTGTAAACTCCCGCAAATTCAGATTCACCGCCTGATTGCAGTACACCACCGGCAGCAGCCAATCTTCCAGCTTAATCGTCTGATTGAAATAAGCTTTGCGTTCCTTGCGATTGAACAGTTCCCGCCTGCCTAGCCGTAGCGCTTCGGTGATACCCTTGTTGTCAAACAGTTCGCGGTAGAGTTTCTCCATCAACAGGGAAGCGGCAGTCACCGTCACGGAATACCCCATCGCCACTACCATCTGCATCCCCGCTGCCATCAACCGACTGCCGAGACTGGTTTCCCTGGCGTCATCATTGACCCCTCCCCCAACCCCTCCCCGAAGCGGAGAGGGGGGCAAATCAGTTGCTTCTCCCCCTTCCCTTCTTGCTCCCCCTTCCCTTGCAGGGAAGGGGGCTGGGGGGTTAGGTTTCCCAACAGGCAATTGTTTCCCCGACTGACAAGCATTGAGAATACACACCGGAATCCCCTTCCCGGTGAGCAAATCCGCCAATTCCTTCGCCTCTATGGGGTCAGCCTTACCCTTCGTCTCCCCTTCCAGAAATAGAAACGCCTTCACTCCCTCAAAGGGGTGCAAATCCTCTCGCCCATACCGTTGTTGATAGAGATACCGATTCGCCTTTGCCCCTGCCTGAATTTGCTCATAACTCATCAGTCCGCCGTGGGCGTCGAAGTGAATGATGTGATAAAACCCTGCCCCCTTCTCCTCTAAATGCCGTTCCAATGCTTCATACGTCCCCGGACGCAGCAACTCCACATTCACCCGCAACTGACACTTCTCAATTGCCTCAATTAGCGATCGCGAAATGGTACGATAGCCGACATCATTTTCTTCTTTTGGTCGCGCTGTCACCACCAGCAGATTAATCACCGGCGAGGCCTGTACATAGGCTGACACGGGTACAGGTTTAGTACTCTTCCGCAGCATCACACAGTCCACCCCTAAGGGGCGCGGCAACTCTGGGTCACGCAACGCCTCCCAGTGCAAGGCTTGAAATTCGGGAGTTTGACCTTCAATTTCTATCTGTACCTGGTTCAGCTTCCCCCGCAGTTGCCGATATTCACTGTAAGCGTCAAAATTCGTCTGAAAGACTTGCTCAAATAACTTCTGACCATAGTTTTCAACGCTGGCGGCAGCTTGTTCTGCCTTAACCGTATTCAGCATCGGATAAACCAGCCACTCCTCGAAATACCACTCTAGCTGCTGTTCTTCCTGGCGGCTAAAGGGTTCAGTAATAGTAATTGGGTAATTCACCCGCCCGTCAAAACTGAGAATCGCCTCAAATCCCGCCTCTGTTGGCTGCTGTTCACGAATCGTGATGACTGGCATGGGGTGACGGCTTGAACTGAACCAAGATTACTCGGTTATAGCCTACAGAAACGAGATCGCTCCTTCCGGAGAGGTGTCTGGCTAGCAATTTCAACCCCTTCCGGCATCACTACCGAGCAACTTTGTCAATTCCAGTTCACAATTTTTAATTCCTCAAGTAGAAAACTAAACGTGTTTATGGAGCAAATCAATAGTTGCCATCCATCTTCTCAATGGTATTTTTGTATAAGCAGGATTTAGAGTCATAATTATTGAATTATTTAAGTTCATCCTTCTTTTTTGACCGACTAACTATTACACTAAGTTGAAAGCTTAAAAAATAGTTAACGCGCTGTGGTCAACGGTTCTGTGAAATACAGGACTAGTTCAGTATTGCTCTCAAACACATAAGTATTTCTGCTCTTAAAAAAGGTAATGCCGATGGCTCAAGTCCTCCTTCAAACGGCTTGGTTAATCCCTTGCTATGCGCTAATTGGTGCCCTTCTTGCTGTACCTTGGTCTCCAACCCTAATACGTCGCACTGGACCAAGACCGGCTGGCTACATAAACTTGGTCATGACCTTGATGGCTTTCCTTCATGGTTTAGGTGCCCTTATCGCGATCTGGAATCAGCCCGCGCAAGAGATATTAATTCCCTGGCTTAATGTCGCCGGTCTAGACTTAACTATCCCGGTGCAACTCTCGACCCTTACCATCGGCGGAACAATGCTGATATCGGGGATGAATCTGCTATCGCAGATTTATGCGATCGGTTATATGGAGATGGACTGGGGTTGGGCGCGATTCTACTCCTTCCTGGGGCTGTTTGAAGCAGGAATGTGTAGCTTAGTCCTGTGTGACTCTTTATTTTTCGGCTACATGATTCTGGAAATCCTCACCCTAGGAACCTATCTGCTAGTTGGGTTGTGGTTCAGTCAGTCTTTGGTGGTAACGGGTGCGAGAGATGCTTTCCTCACCAAGCGGGTAGGAGACTTAATCCTATTGATGGGAGTGTTAGCCCTCTATCCCCTGGCGGGAACCTGGAACTTTTCTGAATTAGCAACCTGGGCCGAGACGGCAACAGTAGACCCGAAAGCAGCCGCACTGATAGGTTTAGCCTTAGTTGCTGGTCCTTTGGGTAAGTGTGCCCAGTTCCCCCTGCATCTATGGCTGGATGAGGCGATGGAGGGACCAGTTCCCTCGACAATTTTGCGGAACTCAGTCGTTGTGATGACGGGTGCTTGGGTGCTGATCAAGCTTGAACCCGTTTTAGCCTTGTCCCCCGTGACTACGTCAGCTATCGTGTTCATCGGTGCAGTGACAGCAGTGGGCGGTTCCTTAATTGCGATCGCTCAAATTGACATCAAACGCACCCTTTCTTATTTGGTTAGTGCCTACATGGGCTATGTGTTTATCGCCGTAGGCACCGGACAAGTCGAGACAGCCCTAATGTTGCTGCTTACCTACGCCGTAGCAATGGGTTTGTTGGTGATGAGCATCGGCGCAGTGATTTGGAATAGCATTACCCAGGATGTCACTCAATATGGTGGCTTGTGGTCCAAAAGACCTATTTCAGGGTTGGCGTTTGTTGTCGGTGCTGCCGCCTTAGTCGCCTTACCTCCCTTTGGTTGCTTCTGGTCCTTAGTGAAATTAGCAGACCATCTTTCCACAACTGAACCCTGGCTGTTTGGGGTGTTACTGTTGGTGAATGCGCTAAGTGCCTTTGGTTTAACCCGCGTCTTTGGTCTAGTGTTTGGCGGCAAACCCAAGCAAATGACAGAGCGATCGCCTGAAGTTCACTGGCCAATGGCTTTACCAATGGTCGTGTTGATGGGCTTCACTCTACACGTCCCCTTGCTACTGGTGCAATGGCAACTGTTACCGGAGTGGGCAACCCTAAATACTACAGTCGCTGGAATGCTGGTGTTGTCCAGTGTTCTAGGAGTAGGCATTGGAGGACTGATTTATCTCAATGATGGCTGGACTAAACCTGTACAACTTGTTTGGAAGCCACTGCAAGACTTGTTAGCCTACGACTTTTACACCGCCAAAATTTACCGCCTGAGTATTGTTTTGGTAGTTGGCTTAGTATCCCAGATTATGTTCTGGATTGACCGCTATATCGTTGATGGACTGGTAAATCTGGTAGGCTTAGCAACAGTATTCAGTGGGCAGACCTTAAAGTACAACGCTACTGGTCAGACCCAGTTTTATGCACTGACAATCCTCTTAGGAGTCGCTCTCTTGGGAGTTATGGTGAGTTGGCCAGTGTTGGTTCGCCTTTCCCTGATTATTACTGGCTAATGAAGTTAGTTTTTCAGTGCTAGTTGGGATAGTAGAGAGTGTTGGCTCAAGCCTAATAAATCAGGTTATCAGCCAATATAAAGCAAAAAAAAAACTTGCTTGAAAGGGCTGACTGGATTAAAACCCTATCGCCTAATTTGGGGTGTAGGATTTCACAATTTGAAAGGAAAAAATTCGATGAACGCAATGAATCAGAAGGGACATCTCTCAAGACGCAATTTGCTCAAGTTTGGTGCAGGGGTTGTTGGAACAGGGGCACTTACAGCTGGACTGGGTTCCAAGGTGGTTTTCCCCGACCAAGCCGTTGCACAAGAGGACATGACCCCCGATCAGGCACTCCAAAGCTTAATGGACGGGAATCAACGTTTTGTTAAGGGAAAACGAGAAAATCCCCGCCAAAATATGGCACGTCTGACAGAAGTTGCACAAGGTCAGAAGCCATTCGCCTCTATTCTCGGCTGTGCAGATTCACGGTTTCCTTCTGAGATTATCTTTGACAAGGGATTTGGGGATTTATTTGTATGTCGTGTAGCTGGTAATATCGCCACACCAGAGGAGATTGGTAGCCTTGAATTTGGCAGCTTAGTATTAGGGTCGAAGGTAATCATGGTAATAGGTCATGAAAAATGTGGAGCGGTAGATGCCACGATAAAAGGCGCTCAAGTTCCCGGTCAAATTGCCAGCTTGCTTGATGCCATTAGACCCGCTTTACGAAGGTCAGAAGGCCAAACAGGCGATCGGCTTGAAAATGCAGTTAAAGCGAATGTTTTGTATCAAATTGAAAAATTGAAAGCCTCTCCAGTCATCTCTCAGTTAATTAAGGAACGCAAACTGAAAGTTGTAGGGGGTTATTACGATTTGGACACTGGGGAAGTAAGTATGGTTAGTTAGCCTTGATTACTCATTTGTGTGGAAGCTATTAACAACTTTTCATCAAAGAGCCAATTCAATCTATGCTGAGTACCTTGATCTGGCTACCCGTGTTGGGTGCTGCTGTTGTGGGGTTTTTGCCTGCAAATCTCATGGCGGGGCGTGTCCGTTCTGTAGCATTGGCGATCGCGTCTGCTCTCTTACTTGTGAGTGTCTGGCTGGCTAGTCAGTTTGACTTGACTACTTCCGGATTACAGTTTCAAGAGTATTTACCCTGGATTGGGCAATTAGGCTTGTCCTATAACCTAGGCATTGATGGCTTGTCCTTTCCTTTGCTAGCTTTAAATGCTCTGCTCACTTGGATTGCTATTTATAGCACCAAAGAGAAAATTGAGCGTTCCCAGTTCTACTATGCTTTGATTTTCCTCGTCAATGCCGGGGTAGCTGGTGCTTTTGCTGCTCAGAATTTGCTGCTGTTCGTTCTGTTCTATGAGCTAGAACTCATCCCACTGTATCTGTTGATTGCTATCTGGGGTGGCACCCAAAAGCGCGGCTAT
>DATNQP010000085.1:0-4074 GCA_036703965.1 Leptolyngbyaceae cyanobacterium | reverse complement strand
TATTAGGTTTTCTGCGATCGCCACAGCCCCCCACAACGGCGCATCATCTCCCAGTACAGCAGGTACAATTTCAAAATCTACTTCGGGTAAAGCCGTTTCACGCGCCACTCGTCGCACCACGTCCCAGAATCGCTCCCCGGCTTTCGTGACACCACCCCCTAGTACAAAGCGTTGTGGGTTCACTAAATTGGCACTATTGCCGATGGCGGCTCCCATCGCCCAACCGGCTTGTTCCAGGGCTTGAATAGCGAGGTTGTCTCCCTGTATGGCTGCCTGACTCACTAGCTGAGCGGTAATGGCTTCTAGGTTGTCTTGAACCAAAGTACGTAGTACTTGTCCTTGGTTTGGCTGTGCCTGTAGCCATTCCCGTACCTGTTGGGCGATGTAGGGACCCGATGCGAGACGTTCCAAACATCCGCGCTTGCCACATAAGCAGATTGGACCATTAGGGTCTACCACTGTATGTCCAATTTCCCCTGCCATGCCACCCGCACCGTGCCAGGGTTGTCCATTGAGAATCCAGCCGCCACCAACACCAGTACTGACGGTGATATAGAGTAAGCTGTCATAGCCCTGACCAGCACCAAAGCGATGCTCACCTAGAGCAGCGACATTGGCATCGTTATCCACACTAGCAGGCGCATTGAATTCAGCTTCTAGAAGCGATCGCAATTTAATATTTTCCCAACCTGGGACATGATGCGAGAGTCGCACTGTACCTGTTGTAAAGTCCACGGGTCCCCCAAAGCTGACACCAATGGCACTGGGGTGTTCTCCTGCTAGCACTTCACGGGCTAGAGAAGTCATGATTTTGAAGTCGGTGCTGGCATCGGCGTTGGGTGGTGAGAAAGCACGTTGGTGGGCGTGCCACTGATTAGTACTACGGGAGATGACGGCAGCGGTGTGCTTGGTGCCGCCAAAGTCAAGGGCGAGGAGGAGTGGGGTCAATTTGCCAAGTCCTAATGGTGAACAAGAAGAACACAGGAGTTCAGGAGTTCAGGAGTTCAGGAGAGCGTTGCGGCTCCTTCGGAGCTACTTTGGACGAACTCAACTTAGGAGCGACAAGTCAGGGAGCAGGGGTCACAATCCCCCGCTGAAAGAATTTCAGTGGCTCCCCTTGTGAGGTAGGGTTAGAATCCCTATCTGACTCGTCATTCTGAACTCCGGAACTCCTCCATTCTGAACTCCTTTCAAATGGCAGTTGTCCTTCAGTTCCCAGTCGTTGGGTGAGCGCCTGAAGCCGTAACCGTTTTGCCGCTGGTTTTGTGACCGATGAGGAGATAAGTCCTCATCTCCCCCTTACCTTTAATCTCAATGACGCCCCGCTCTTCAAACAGGTAGTTATCTCGCAATCGTTCGTAGGTCGCTTGAGTAACCTGAATGCCGCCGGGAATGCCGTGCGACTCCATGCGGCTTGCTGTATTTACGGTATCGCCCCACAAGTCGTAAATAAACTTTTTGATACCAATTACGCCAGCAACCACTGGACCCGTGTTGATACCAATCCGAATGCTGAAGCTATTGCCAGTTTTGGCATTGAATCGGGCAATTTCTGTTTGCATATCCAGCGCCATGTTAGCGATCGCTTCTACATGATCGGCACGGGGAGTCGGCAAACCTCCCACAACCATATAGGCATCCCCAATCGTCTTAATCTTCTCCAACTCATGCTTTTCAGTTAGCAGATCGAAGGTTGAAAATATCCGGTTGAGTAATTTCACTAGTTCTATGGGCAATACACAACACGAAAGCTCTGTAAAGCCAACAATGTCAGCAAACAGCACGGTTACGTCTGCGAAGCTATCAGCAATCGATTCACTCCCGTGTTTCAGGCGAAAGGCAATCTCCGCAGGCAAGATATTCAGCAGGAGTAGCTCAGACTTTTCCTTCTCAACACGTAATGCCTCTTCTGCCTGCTTGCGATTTCTGGCTTCCATCGCCAGAGTAGCCGTGTGCGCTAAGGAGCTAGCAAAGTTCTGCTCCTCCAGTTTCCAGTGACGAGGTATCCCTATGTGTTCCAGACAGAGGACTCCCACCGTGCTACCACCCAGACGAATGGGTACATCCAGCATGGACGTAATCTCCAAAGGAACTAGATAGGATGCTGAAAACTCCTGAGTTCGAGGGTCAGTGTAGGCATTATCAGCAGAGATCATCCGCTCTAACTCCAATGCTTGGAAATAGATAGGATAGCCAATGGCAGGTAACTCCATGCCTTCTGAATACCGTTGGGCACTAGCTTCGTGCAGTTTAACGCAGTGAATCTTCGAGTGGTCGTCGTTGTAGAGCCATACACTCGCCCGCTCAACGTCCAGGGTGTGCGACGCTGTCTTAATAATCTCAGAAAAAGCAGCACTGATGTCGCCGCTGTAGAGAGGCTGGCATTTTGTTAAGTCCATCAGCGCCATCTGCTGCCTTCTCAGTCGGGTTTTACTCTCCTGTAGTGCTTTGAGGAACTCTCGATTTTGAGCTTCGGTTCTACGCAGTGCTGCTTCCGCCTGTTGGCGCTCGGTGATATCAATACCCGCTGCAATGAAGTACTTGACTGAGCCATCAGCGTTTTTGAGGGCATTACCAGACCAGACAATCACTCGGCGACTCCCGTCCTTTGTCAGCCAGTAGTTTTCCGACTCGCCTGGAAACTGACCGTTTCGCAGCTGTTCAAAGATAGCTTTGACTGACTCCACCTCTTCTGGAATGATGAACAAATCCCAGAAACACTTGCCTCTCACCTCAGCGAATGAGTAATGACTCAGCCGTTCGCAAGCTCGGTTAAAGCGGATAATTCGCCCTTGCGGATCGACTACTACTATCAAAGCGCTAGCTGTGTCCAAGACAGCAGAGACGAAATCTCGCTCTGCTGATAAAACCTCTTCCACCTCTTGGCGCTCAGTGATTTCCCGCTCAACGAAATAGTAGACCCAAGCCAGGGCGAGAAGCACTAGGAAGATGCCGAGCAAGAAGGCAAACAGCTCAATCTGCTGCTGTCTCGTTGTTTCAGTCCGATGCTGGAGCAAAGACTCTTGCTCGTTCTTCATTTGTGTGAGTCCTTTTTGGATCTCATCCATCAGCTGCTTTCCCTCGCCCGACAGCACCACTGGCAATGCCGCCTCAGAGTTCTGGCGCACTCGTAAGTCAATACCCTTGTTTAACAAAGCCAGTTTCTTCACAATTAAAGCCTCAAGGGTATGGAGCTTTTGGTGTTGTTTGGCGTTCTTGGTAGTTAATTGCCGAAGGTCTTTGATACTTTGCTCAACGTTCGCGATCGCAGCTTGATAAGATTTCAGATAAGCTTCTTCTCCAGCCAGCAGGTAGCCCCGTTGCTCAGTTTCGGCTTCTCTAAGCTGGAAGAGTAAATCTTGGCTCTTTCCACTAACCTGCTGGTTGGTTTCCACTCTGGCAATCGTCTCAACAAGTCGGCTTGTGTTTCGATACGAGTTAGCGCCAATGACAAGCAGTATTGCCGCTGCTGCCCCCAATCCGCCAGCAATTCTTTTGAAAAATCGCTTACGTATCTTGTGCCCCTGTTGGCGCTCGGTAATGGTGCGTGACAGCGCCGCTAAAGTCCGCCGTAGCTCAAGTTGCGCCACCACTTGGCGACCTAATGCCCGCAAGGCTTCTAGCTGATAAGGTTCGAGTTCTCGTGGGACATAGTCAATCACACAAAATGAACCCAGTGCCTGCCCCTCAGCTGTAATCAGAGGGACACCTGCGTAAAACCGGATATGGGGGGGATTGGCGACCAGTGGGTTACTGGCAAACCGTTCATCAGCCAGCGCGTCCGGAACAATCAGAATGTCCGGTTCCAGGATGGTATAAGCGCAAAAGGCCACACAGCGCGGTGTTTCTGATGCCTCTAGACCCACTTTCGACTTGAACCACTGCCGTTCGGCATCAACCAAGCTGACCAAGGCAGTGGGCACACTACAAATCTGTGCCGCTAAACCGGTGAGATCGTCAAATCCTGCTTCAGGAGGAGTGTCAAGAATTTGAAACTGGCGAAGTGCCTTGAGCCTCGTTGCTTCGTTTTTAGGTAGTGGGGCTTCCATCGGGATGGAATCGTTTTTGTTTGTA
>DATNQP010000084.1:0-5790 GCA_036703965.1 Leptolyngbyaceae cyanobacterium | reverse complement strand
TTGTAGTTTGGCAGTTTGTCAGCAGATTTGCACAAAGCTAAGGCATCATTCCACACCACTCTCACACAACCAAACAACCGCAGCTCAGCTCAATCGCTGTTGGTCTGTGGGGTAGAATCTGTACTGATATCTTGCTTTCATCGTCCAATCTGTCACCCTCGTTTTTATGGTACAATATATTACACTGAGAAAGCAACAAATATCTGGGAAAAATACAATACTAAAAGCCGTCCTAGAAGGACGGGGTTTTAGACCCAATTTTCTGATAACCGAAGAAATTATGGGAGAGAAAGTTGTTGCGCGGGAATATAAGGTTATGCTCCGAGCGGAGCAATTCGCGGGTGACGAGTCGAAGCTTTTGGATGCTGCAAACGAATTCTGGGAGGCTTTTACTCAAGCTATTAATCCGCTTGACCTCAAGACAGACGGTAGTCTGAAAAAGATTACAGACAGGAGAATCATCGATTTTTATGATACAGATACCCCCCATCTCCTATACGGCAACGATTACATCTTTCGTGTGAGACGTGATACGACTACAGATGAACGGGAAATAACTCTGAAATTCCGTCATCCAGACCGTTATATTGCTCAAGATCGGGATATGGATGCCCGTGAGGCGAGTCAAGAGAAAAAGTTTGAAGAGGACATCAAATCTCCCTTTACGGTGTTATACAGCTTCTCCACGACACAAGCATTCGCAGCTACAAAGCATTTGAATACATTGAACGATGCGATTCAGCTTTATCCAGATCTGGCAGATAAGCTCACTAACTACACGGGAGAGGAAGCCATCCACACGGTTAAGCATCCTGTGCGCGAACTCGTTATCAAAGGGGGCAAATTTCAGATTAGGAGGGAACCCAAAGTCAATGCAGAGTGCGCTCTGATTGCCTGGTATGACGATAATGCCGAGAATCCCGTCGTGGTGGAGTTTAGCTTCCGATATGGCGATGAGAATGAGACCTATACCCGAAAGATGGCTCAACGAGCCTATGAGGTGTTCGAGGTATTGCAAAAACTGGGTCTTCCGTACTTAGTATGCTAATTAGCTTTAAATTATATTGAAAGCCTTGCAAAGCAAGGCTTTGAGGATTATTTCAGAGAAATCTGTCTTTTAGCCACCTGCGAGCGCACTGAAACCGCGTATAGCTAGCTCCGAGGCACTCGAAACTAATAATTTAGCATACCAAGTACGGAAGAGCCATATAATTTAAGTAGCAAGTAAGAATAACCATCTACGTGAGGAATCATCCTAGTACGGAGAAATCCCGGCAACGGAGACATCCGCCTTTGATGCGGAATACTTAAAGGGCGAATAATGGCAGGGTGAGGAGCGTACCTATCTGGCGCAAGTGATGGACAAAGATAAGCGAAAACAATTTAAAAGTAAGCGCAATTGCAATACCTCTGGTACTGGTAGTTGTTTTGAGCGTCTAGAGGGACTTTTGCCTGTCCCTTCCAAGTTTGTCTTGGAGAATCCCACGGCTGAAGCCGTGGGGAGTGTCAAACTAAATACTGATACTCATCAGAATTGTGTCGATCGCAATTCCTGGTTCGATTTGTTCCCGATTTTCCCAGAGTGCTTCTTTGAGCTTGTTAGCAACAGGCAAATCCACCCCCATAATTGGGTTATGGCGAACCGAGGTAAGATTCAAGGTCGTTGATAGCTGTGTGGCATTTCTAGCAGCCGTGATGTCGTCACTCTCCTTCCACATACCCAGGGTCGCATACTCAATGTCCCCGCCATCTTCATACTGCTTGTGATTCACCCAAGAATGCTGGAAGGTGCTGATATAGATTACATAAACGCACATTTCCCGCAGGTCTTGCAGGGTTTTAATGTCTAATGTTCCCAACTCTGGTTTGAGAATGGAGTGAGCAGCCAGATCCTTCGACATTGCTTCAATTTCACCCCAGTATTCTTGAATACCAGCTTGATTTTGATCGAAAAAGTTCTTAACATACTTGTTGATCATGTTCCCCATGGCGATCGCCGCTCGGTCATAGTGATTATTGGCCACATAATCGGGCAGTGTGTGCGCTCGAGGACTCCAATGGCGATAGGTAAGCGTTTTCAGTCCTTCTACCACACTTTTTTGAGTATCCTCATAATTTAGGACGGTTAATTGGGGAACAAGACCCTCGTTAGCATCTGTACCGACTAATGCGCTTAAACCCTGCTGATTAATCGACAGCAAGCCCTCAAAATGTGGCTCTAACAATTCAATAATCGGGTTATTGACCACATTACGGTAGTAGGCCATTGCATATTGATCTATATTCAGGTGAGTGCCACCTAAATGAGCTACGGTTTCGTGCAGCACAAACTCGGCACAACGGAACAGTTTTTTTGCCCATTCCCAATCCCGATCGCGGGGACTAAGATTCTGGATCTTCCTCTCTCCGTGTAGAATAAATTCAATGGAGTGAACATGAAGTTGTTGTCCATCCAAACAGAAACGGGCTTCAATGAATTGGGGTAAAATCCCGTTTCGCTCAACCCTCACGCCACTAAAGTCGTAACGAATAATATACTGCCAGGGCTGATTCTCTACTCGCTTTAGCTTACCCGGACTGAAACCATTCAAACGACGCTCCACAAAAAATTCATCACTAAATTTATCGGGACGCAGACGGGTGAGATTGGGTATCAGGTAGGATACCATATTAGTCTCAGTTCCCCCGCTTTTTAGATTAGGGGCACTCAGTATCTCATTAACTCCGCCCAGACCGTACAAGCTGAGCTTAAAATTGTACTCCCATTTGCTGCTTGGTTGCACAGTCGGGGGAAGCGGTTTGGTAACATCAAAGGTGGGCATATCCGACGCGTAGATGAATTTTGCTTGATTTGCCTTTCTTTGCTCAGAAACAGTCATGTTGAATACCTCTAAAATGTGGATAGAAAATGAGTTTAATGCGATCGCCGAAATAGGGTTTTATCTCCCTATAATTCCCCTGAAAAAAGAGAGACTTTTTGAATTACGCCAGAAGTCTGTTAAATGCTGATACTCATCATCAGCTTGTCAAGGGGAAGCCCGGGTTCAATTGAAGCGCGTTGTTTCCAGATGGCATCCTTCAGTTCAGTAGGCCCCACATCCATAATCAAGTTGCAACGAACCGCTGTCAAGTTTTGCATGGACAATATCTGTTTAGCGTGTCTGGCAAACCGTAGGGGGTCAGTATCTTTCCATGCACCCATCGTCACATAATCAACATCGCCGGCATCTTCAAATTGCTTGTTATTGACCCAGGAGTGGTAGAAAGTGCTGTTATAGATCACATAAACACACAAATCCTGGAGGTCTTGCATGGTTTTGATATCTAGAATGCCTAATTCTTTTTTAAGAATGGTGTTAGCACTCAAGTCTTCAGACATCCCCACAATTTCTGACCAGTAAGTTTGAATGCCTGCACGATTGTTGGCAAAGAAGCGACTAACATAGTCAGTGATGATTCGCCACATCGTACCTGCACTGCGATCGAAGTGGTTGTTAGTAATGTAATCGGGTAGAAATTGCGATCGGGGGTTGCCATTGCGATAGGTCATATTACTCAATTCCTGCCGAATCAAGACATACATATTGTCAACATCCACACAGGAAAGAAAAGTAACAGCACCGTCTACATCCTTGCCGTCCTTATCTTTGTAGCCCAGAATGGCAAATACACCCCGTGTATTCATATTCAAGACAATTTCCAGATGGGGTTCGAGTAACTTTTGAATGGGATTGTTGATGACATTGCGGTAAAACGCCATGGCATACTGATCAATATTCAGGTGGAGGCGACCCAAGTGTATTCCCGTTTCGTGGTAGAGAAATTCGGTACAACGAAACAATTTTTTAGCCCATTCCCAGTCTTGATCGCCGGGCCGTTGAGTTTGGACTTGGGTTTCGCCGAATAGGGTGTATTCGATGGAGTGGGGGGTAAGTTGTTGCCCTTCCAAACAAAAGCGAGCTTCAATCAATTTGGGCAAAATACCGTGGGTATCAATTTTTTGAATGCCACCAAGGTCATAGCGAATCACATACTGCCAAGACTGGTTTTCCACTCGCTTGAGTTGACCAGGATTAAAACCATTAAGACGGCGTTCTACAAAAAATTCATCACTGTATTTATCCAGACGCAGACGGGTCAGGTTTTCCGGGGCTGTCGCAATCTGTTTGGGTGGTAATTTGGCGGGAATTTTGCTAAAGTCTCCAGCATTTTCCATCAAGACTTGCCGCACTAAGACATCCTTGGTTGCTCCTCCCAAACCAGAAGTCGATTGATAGAAGTTAGCCAGCCAGCGGGCGGATGGGTGGACTTCAGATGGCAGCGGTTTAAAAGCGTCCAAGGCACGAACATCACCAATTTTGCCTGCATAGCTAAATTTTTCTTTGCGGCTGAGAACGGCAATGGGTAACTTAGATTTGCTCCAAGTTGCACCCTTAATCATGCCAAAGCTGTCAGAAAAACAAGAATCGTAGGCGATTTCCCCTGAACCTTTTTCTAGTAACCAATAACCCACCAATCCTGGTTCGATATTTTCTAAACGGCGAGACATATTGGCTTGAATTTCGGCCGCTGTGCGGGGGATATTCCAGATGCGGAGTTCTGCTAGTTGACCTGTAAAATGGGAATTTTTGGCATAACTTTTGCCAATTAATAGGTCTGCTTCGGCGTTTTCGGCGATCTCCCCTGCGATTTTAGCTGCGCCCTGAGACTTACCATTGACAAACAGTTCTGCCTGCTGATTATTGACAACCACAGCTAGGTGATACCAACGATCAAGACCAATCTCCGTCTGGGTAGTTCCTCCCAAAACTAGATTCCGTTTATCTTTCGTAGAGTAGATAAACATCGGGAGTTTTGTACTTTTGTCAACAAACAAACCATAGAAAATGGCTGCTTTATCAAGGGAAGGTTGACCTGGTTTATCCGGCTCTGTAGGATTGTATTGCTTCGTAAAAATCGAACCACCTTTGTAAGAAGCTAAATTAACCCAAGCTTCCAGTGTCATCGTTTGACTAAGACTGAGAAACCTCGCCCCTTTGTCAGAGATTTGCCCCTTACCACAAGAAATATAATCGTCTTTGCCATCAAAACTAAGGACTGATTGTTGCTGGTTTTCCAGCTTGACAGGGAGTTCTGCTTCTGTCCAAGTCGTGTTGTAGAGTTTTCCATCGTTGCCAGCAATAGTGCGATCGCTAGCATCTCCATCAAAAGGCAGATAAACAGCCAATCCTGGCTCACCACCTACCAGACGGCGACTCATTTGCTGTTCAATTTCTAAGGCAGTGCGGGCTTGATTCCAAATCCGAAATTCAGCAAGAGAGCCTTTCCAATGGCAACTAGCATTAACAAACGAACCGATGACCAATTTTTGAATTCCGGCTAACGATCTCTTTTGTCCACTGCCTTGATGCCAGATTTTGCCATTCTGATAAATGTACATTTGTCCTGTGACAGCATCTTTCACAAAAGCCCAATGAGTCCAGACATTATAATCAGTGAGTTGGACTGTTTTTTCAATGCGATCGTATCCATTCTGATTACCCGCATCCCAAAAAATCCGAGTATCTGCGGTGTGCTTCCAAGGGAAATGAATATTTAAAACGCGTACATTTTGAGCATTCCAAGCCTCCAGAACACTGGTTTGTTGTGTAAGACTATTTTCTCCTTTAGCCCAAAATTCAATAGTGATTGCCTTTTCTATAGAGGGAAACCCTTTAGACAATTCAACACGAGCGTTCACACCATTAAAAGTGAGAACAAATTTTTGCTCAGACATGGATTGCTTCCTTT
>DATNQP010000083.1:0-6691 GCA_036703965.1 Leptolyngbyaceae cyanobacterium | reverse complement strand
CCTAAATGTCACAGATGCGGAGCAGATCTCGTTCAAATAAAACTGACTGACGATTCCGAAGTCGGGTGGTACTGCGTAGGCTGCGACTCTGACTTGATTGCCGAAGCGGAAGAAGCTCCTACGAAAATTGATGACTAGCTCGTCCTACTCCCACTCCTACGAAGCCAGTAGGAGTTTCCAGCACTTTAAATTAGTGATGCAGTAAAGCAGTATTTACTTAATTACTTAAGTAATGCATTAAATACTGCATTTTTTAGAGAGTCATACCGCCCTGGGTCTTTTTCTGAGCCAAGACGGTATGAGACTTATATTCTGTTCTTATAGAAAAGCGAACTAATAATGCTTTTGCTCCGGAGTTCTTAGTGGGGTTTGTTAAGGAAAGTCTTGCTTAGGTAAACCCCACAGTTTTTCGTTGCTTTCTTTTCTTAAACAGCGCTGCGTCGAGTAAACAAATGCCAAATAAATACAGCAAGGATTGCGCCTAAAACAGCTAGAGCTACTCCTGGAATACTCAGACTAGGTGCTGCTAGAGCTATCTGCCCTGTCGTGAGAAGCATTGCTAAACTACCACCGACAAACGCGCCGACAATGCCTAGTAAGATTGTGGAAAGGATTCCACCGCCTTGGTGACCGGGGTAGATGGCTTTAGCGATCGCGCCAGCAAGAAGACCTAAAATTACCCAAGCAATAATGTTCATAGAACTGAATTTGTTAAAGATTTGTTATTCACATTTATAAGCTATCAGTTCTTATTGAGGTATCCCATCTACCACACGAAATAATATTGAATTTCCGAAGGGAATAGGTCTAGAGATTTATTTATCAAGAGTGATAAGGCTCAGTAAATTTCTAGTTTTTTAAGAATCTTCTTATATAAGACACCACCTAGAAGAGTTTTTTGAGAATCATTTTTATAAGCCCTTGTTGTGAATTAAAACGTATATTTTTATGCCAAGGAAACTTTTTTAAAAGATTAACAGATATTAGTTGGAAATTTACCGCAGCCATTCTAGTTCTTGCTCTGTGTAGTGCTAACCGTGCGCTCATTGTCCCGACTGAGCCAAGAAATCAATAACTTGCTTACTTACTTACTTAATGCAATACTGCATTAAGTAATGCAGTAATTACGTCGGTATGACCATCATTGCCCTGATCAATCAAAAAGGGGGGTGTGGGAAATCCACTACAGCCATACATTTCACCTACTGGCTAGCCATCAAAAAGAAACAGAAGGTGCTGCTGGTAGATGCTGATGCTCAACAGTCAAGTTCACACTGGTTGTCAGGCATGGAGCTACAAATCCCTAATAAAGTGGTGCAGACACCCGATGACTTACTGGAGCGGATACCGGAATTAGCCCAGCAGTGTGACCAGCTTATCGTCGATGGACCTGCCAGTTTAGCGGAAGCGACTAGAGCGATTTTGTTTCGTGCTGACTTAGCCGTTGTTCCGGTACAGCCTACTGGTGTTGATTTGCGCTCGGCGTCTGATGCTGTGAGGTTAATCAAGCAGGCGCAGTCTGTTAGAGGTGGTCCTCCAGCGGCTGCGGTGTTTCTTTCACGAGCGGTGAAAGGTACCAAACTTAAGGATGAAGCGATCGCACTTTTGAGCAAAACCCCAGAAGTAACAATGCTCAAGACAGTGGTTCATCAGAAACAAGCGATCGCAGATACCTCTGGTCAGTCTGCCACAGTTTGGGATTTACCCAATCGCCCAGCCAAAGAATCAGCGCGGGAATACGAGCGATTGTTCAAAGAAATTCTGGCAATACTATGAGTCCTAAAAGAAGTCGCAAGCCCCTAGATGATGCCCTAGCGCAACAGTTTATCTATGGTGGGAAACTGCATGGCACAGAAGAAGAGCTAGCACCAGAAGATACATCGGATGTATCTCCCCCAGAACAATCTTCATCTATGAATAGCGAAAACGTCGTAGCCCAAAGTACGGCGAACGAGCCATCAGGAGCGACGGAAAAACGAGCAAAGTTACCGTTAATGGGCAAGTTCCAAACCCCACCCAAAGAAGCAACGATACGGTTTACAGTTGATTTGCCCCAGTCGATGCATCGGAGATTGTCTCTGTTGGCAGCAAGGACGGGTAAGTCAAAGGCTGAGATTGTGCGAGTGTTGTTGGACGAAGCGCTGGAAGATATGAACGCTTAATTGACTCTAACCTGACAATAGGGAGTGGGGAAAGATATAGCGGTTCTCACGCTTGATGGAATACAGAAACCATGTAGGGGCACGATATGTCGTGCCCCTACCGTGTACCTCACGCTATACGAGAATTGCTAGAACCGCTCCCAGTAAGGCTGGAAACCCCGACGTTTCAGAATATCCACTTCCAATCGCTGGATGCGGTTAACAAACTCTGGGGTAGTCGCACTAGCCAGTTGTTCCTGTTGCAGTTGTTTGAACCGTTCCAGTGCCGTGAAAGGCTGGTCTTGAGCGAGACTTAGTTCCGCTAGGGCGCGGCGTGCCAGCAAATCTTTGGGATTAATCGCGAGTATGCGATTGTAGAGCTTGGTTGCTTCCGTAAATTTCTTTTGCTGGAAGCGAACTCCGGCGAGTGCCGATAGGGCATCGGTGCTATCCGGTTGCCGTGCCAAAATCCCAGAGTACGCTTGACTTGCCAGTTCCAAATCACCCAACGCTTGTGCCAATTCTCCCTGCACGTAGTAGGCTCCCAAGTTATCAGGATTGCGGGCAATCAACTGCGCCACTCGGTCTTTCGCCCCTTGTGGGTCGCGGGAAGCCAGTACCTGAAGCTGTCGGAGTTGGAGCTGGACGTTATTTGGATCGATCGCTAACAGGGAATTGTACAGTGCCTCCCGCTCTGGGGCAGGGGGCAGAGTCGCCACGAGATTGATTAATTCCTGGGGCGTATTAGTCGCAGGTTGGGTAGAAAGCCAACGGTTGAGGACAGCCTCGGCTTCAGTTTGGCTAATGCGCTTTGCCTGATAAGCGATCGTGGCACGTCCTAAAGCAGTACGCAAATCGTTGGGATTGCGCTGAAGCAATTGGTCGTAAAGTGCGATCGCCTCATCCGCACGACCTTGAGCCAACCGGACTCCCGCTAACCCCCGTAGCGCCCCATTCAATAAATCATCACTGGGGTTGCGAGAGATTAGAGCTTGATACCGCTGTCCGCTTGCCTCCAAATTCCCCTGGCGACGCTCAATTTCCGCCAGCAATAACTCTGGTGCTAGGTCAGAGGCTCCGGCAGTTGTCGCTTTATAAGCCGTTAAGGCACGCGCTGCCTCCGATAACTCGTTGCGCTCTAAGTACAACTGAGCGAGGCGGAAGTTCAGGAAAGGCTCATCGACACCAGAAGCGAGCAAGCTTTGGTAAACGGGTAGTAGTGCTGGGTTAGGAGGGTCGAGTTGCAATAACCCTTGAGCCACCGATCGCAATTCGGCTGGGTCACTCGGTAGCGGTTGCAGTGCCGAGGTCAAACGCGATGCCAAGTCTGTATCTGAAATCTTACCGAGCTGACTTTCTAAGAGTAACTGCTTCACCAACAACGTCTTGTTATTCGGCTGCGCGGCACTGAGCTGTTGATAAAGCGATAGCGCCGTTGCCCGTTCCTCTGGTAACTCGCTAAAGACATCGGCAGCTTCTCTGACTAAAGCCTGAGAAGCTTGTGGTGATGAACTGAGTACCTGACGGTACAAAGCCGCACCTTCTCGATAAAGCTCCATGTTGCCTTCACGCCGACCGATTGTGGTGAGCGATCGCGCCACAGCTAATGTTGCGTCTTTCTTTCCTCGTAACGGTTCTAGGGCGGCTAATGCTTCCTTGGTTTGTCCATTAGCCGCATAGGCTTGAGCTAGAGCCGAGCGAATCTCGGTTTCCATTCCAGGGACTTGTCTTACTTGCCCAAGTGCTTGTGTGAGTACCTGTATGGCTTGACTACTATTGCCAGTTTCTCGCAGAGCTTGGGCATAAGCGGGAACTTGATAGATGGGAATGGCTTTCCCCGTTGCTTGGTAGCGCTGAAATAGTGCTAATCCTTGCTTGGAGTCTCCGCTATAGGTATAAATTTGAGCGGCACCGAGGAGTGTTTCTGGTGTGGGATTATTAGCCAGCGCGACTTGATAATCGGCAAACGCCTCTGTATAACGCCCTTGGTAGCCCAACAGCAAACCTCGTTGAGCGCGGGCTTGCAGGTCGTTCGGCGTCTGGTTTAACAACCTCGTTAACGCCTCAACTCCCCCTGCTTGCCACTCAGCACGATAACTACCCAGTAAGCCAACTGCTTTGAGAGCGGGTTGGTTATTGGCGTCTTGAGCCAGCACTTGTTGATAAGCCGTCCACGCCTCAGCGTCTTTCCCGGCTTTCTGATAGGCTTGGGCGAGACCTAATTTGGCGTCTAAGGAGTTGGGAGAGCTGCGTAGGGCTTGCTGAAAGGCTGCGATCGCATCATTGACCAATCCTTGATTCAGCAATGTTTGCGCCCGACGCACAGCAGCAGGAACCGTTTGCGCTTGAGCTGCCGGAATTAGCCAAAGAATCGGTTCGAGGGTCATCCCCCCAGCTAATCCGAAAACAATCAACCAACTCCAAAACGTGTGCTTTTTACTGTTGTTCATTACCGAAATAGCCTCCCAAGAAGATCGAACTCAGTTTTCACCCGGAACCCAAAAACCGTCTCTGAGAACTGCTTCCGTTCTTGCAACGTCACCGCCGCCCGGAGAATCGGTGAAAGGCGAACATCATAGAACAACTCCCACACATCCGGCACTTTCCCTCCATCTTGGCGGCGCAGGTCATCGTTAGATAAATTACGACCATAGCCGAAACCCAATCGGTCATCCCGCATAAACAGATCCAAGAAGTTGACTCCTAGACTGTAGGTATCTCCTCCCCGGTCAATTGAGGTATTTTCATAATGACCGTAGCGACCGAACAGCCCCATTTTGATCTCCGGAATAAAGTATTCCGCATTGATTCCGTAGGCAGTCTCGCGGTCAGATGACCGAGGGCCAAACTCTCCAGGACTTCGAGGAATACCATAGATTTCTCCGAATCCATTCTTGTCAACATCTCGGTCGGTGGCGTAGGTGGCTCTAATTATTCCATTCCCATACCGGAAACCGAGTTCGCTCGCAAACCCGTCTAAAGCAAAATCCCCAATGCTCTGTGCTGAAGAAAAGCCAGCGACTTTTGCCTCAACGTTATCTGTAATATTCCAGTTCAAAACCACTGCAGGGCGCGAGGCAATTCCCGTCGCCGCGAGAGCGGGGTTGGTTTGAAATACGGGGTTAAAGAAATGAGTCGTCACATCTTTGGCAAAGCTATTGCGGTCAAAGAACGACGTTAAATCCAAAAGACCCGCTGACATCCGGAGCTTGGGATAATTGGGGAGATTGCCTGTAAAGTACAGTTCGCTAACTCTTAAAGACCCCGCCTGTGGGTCGGAAAAGTCAGGCCCCGTGCCTAGATCGACCGTGCCACCAACCAGTGCATTGGGAGAAAAAGGATACACTCCGGTTAATCTCGCCCGCGCCGATGAGTCTCCTTGATACACGTAAGCGCCTTGGAATATGAGAGTGGGAGCCAAAGCCTCATTGCTCTGGGATGCCCTTTCGGCAGGCGATCGCTGTTGTTGGGCTGGTTCCGTAGAGGTTTGTGCCTGAATATTGTCTCCAAGTAGCGCTGCGCCGCCGGAACCTTTGTGTACTGTAGGCGTAACGGCTGTTGGTGCTGGGGTTTGAGCTGGCACAACAGGGCTAGGTTCGTTCGAGAGTGCCAATTGTTTTGGCAGATTTCCCTCAACCGAGTTTGGCGTTGGAGGTACAAAAGCTGGTACAACCGTAGTGGGTTGAGCTGCTACGACTGATTGCCCCGGCACGTTGCCCTCAACCGAGTTCAGCACTGGCACGACAGTATCAGGCGCAAATTTAAATTCAGGAGTCTGGGACTGACTTGAAGCTGTAAAGACGGGAAGTTTGGCAATTGAGGGTTGAGTTGGAGCTAAAACGGTCTGTTCTGGCTGACCTTGACTTAATTTCGCTTTAGCATCATCGTTGTTAGATGAATCTTCAAGAGCTGATGCATGACCGATTTCGGCGTAAGGAGCTTCAGCTTTTGTAGTCAAGACTTGTGAAGTCTCTGAAGTCTTTAGGTTTGGTTGCTCTGGCTGTTGTTGGTTTGTGAGGTCAGAAGTTGCCTTCAGATCTCCCTCGGTGTCTCCAGAGAGTTCCTTATTGACTAGCTGTTGATCGTATTCCTTTAAGCAAGTCGCCTCGCTCGAACAGGAACTGCTTTGGTTTCCTGGTTGTTCTTCAACAGCCTGATTTGGGAGATTGGCAGCTTGCTCTTTCAGGTTCGCTTGGGCTGGTTTTGTCCCCAGGATGGCAGCAACTGAAAAGATTGATACTCCCCCTGCGGAAATCGCGCAAAGGGATAAGAGGTAACTTAGCTGCACAGACCGCCGGAAAGCGATCGCTATTCGTTTATCACTATTACTAGATTTTTGATTTATGTCTCTCATGAGCACCACAGTTGCATAAGGGCGTATTTGAGTAAGCAAAACTGTCGATGTTTCTTTTTCCAAGGCATGAAAAGAGCCTCCGGAAGGTTCTCGGATTTGTGGTGAATCAGTTAATTAAATACCTAGACAACTTAAGGACTAAAGTGTTCCATATTCCTGGGAAATCAGAATAAATAAGTGAGATTGTATTGACGAT
>DATNQP010000082.1:0-3905 GCA_036703965.1 Leptolyngbyaceae cyanobacterium | reverse complement strand
GAAGCTCGGAAAATGGAGCTTTACGCCAAAGAATTTCATTTTCCTGAATTTATTAATGGCATTTATGAAATCTGCCGTATCCGTGCCGAGCAAAAGGGTATCGAGTTGATTTACAAAACCCTTTCCCCACTTCCCAAAGCCATCCGAGCTGATGAGAAACGGTTGCGGCAAGTTTTGATTAACTTACTTGGCAATGCCGTGAAGTTTACAGAAAAAGGGAGTATAACGTTCAAAGTAGGGTATCAGGAGGGGAAACTTCGGTTTCAAGTGGAAGATACAGGCATTGGCATTGCACAGCAGCAATTAGAAGAAATATTTTTGCCATTCCAGCAGGTGGGTGAGGAGAGCCGGAAAACTGAGGGAACGGGATTGGGACTGGCAATTAGCTGTCAATTAGTTGAGTTGATGAGTGCGTCACTAAATGTCAAGAGCACCTTAGGTAAAGGAAGTATTTTCTGGTTTGATTTAGATTTACCTGAGGTTGCCTTCAGGGATGATATTGCCAAGGGTTGGGAACGCAATATTAGTGCTTTCAAAGGCAATAAACGAAAAGTTTTAGTCGTAGACGACAAGTGGGAAAATTGCTCTGTCCTGGTCAATATGCTAGAGCCTTTAGGGTTTGAAGTTGTTGAAGCAGTAAACGGCTTAGAGGCTCTTAACAAAGCGTCTGAATTTAAGCCGGATATAATATTTATGGATTTGGTGATGCCCGTGCTGGACGGCTTTGAAGCAACCCGTCGCCTCAGGACATTACCCGACTTAGCCAATGTGGTGGTGATTGCCATTTCAGCTAGCGTTTTTGATTTCAATCAACAGCAGAGTCATAAAGCAGGTTGTGACGATTTTCTCCCCAAGCCCTTCCGGGAAGCGGATCTTTTAGACAAATTACGGGTTCACTTAGGGTTGGAATGGGTTTATGAGGAAGCAACAGTGGTCAAAGAGACAGCCTCTTCGCCAGAGCAAGAAGTGTTAGGAGAGTCGCTCGTGGCTCCCCCAGCAGAGGAAATCGCTACCTTGCTCGATTTGGCAATGAAAGGGGATCTCAGAGGCATTGTTAAGCAAGCCGAGAGACTGGAGGCGTTGGATCAGCAATGGGTGCCGTTTGCTACTCATCTCCGTCAACTCGCAAAAGGTTTTAAAGGAAAACAAATCAGAGAATTTTTAAAAAAATATTAAGAGGTTTAAATGAGTGTTGATACTACTGAGAAAGGTGTCATCTTAATCGTCGATGACACTCCCACGAATTTAGAGGTACTGCTCGATTTTTTAGAGGACTCCGGCTTCAAAGTTTTGGTGGCTGAAGATGGTGAAAGTGCAATTGAGGGGGCTGAATATTCCCCACCCGACCTGATCTTGTTGGATGTGATCATGCCGGGAATAGACGGTTTTGAAACTTGCCGTCGCTTGAAAACAAATCAAGCCACTCAAGATATTCCCGTAATTTTCATGACCGCCCTGACCGAGACGGTGGATAAGGTGAGAGGTTTGAGTCTTGGTGCGGTGGATTACATCACCAAGCCGCTTCAGCATGAAGAGGTTTTAGCTCGTATTAATCTCCATTTGAGTCTTCAGAACCTGACTAAGAGGCAAAGAGAGCAAAATCTACGTCTAGAACAGGAGATCCAAGAGCGCAAGCGAGTAGAGGAGAAATTACGACGCCATGCCGCTGAATTAGCTGAGTGGAAAAATCGCCATGAGGCACTGATTCAGGCGAGTGGTCAGATTCTCTACGATTGGGATTCTCATACCAATGACTTAACCTATGGTGGCAACTTAGAGCAGATATTAGGCTACTCGATGCCGGAGATGTCAGGAGGACTCAACCGTTGGATAGAGTTAGTTCATCCTGAGGAGCAAAGCCTATTTAACGAAGAGATCAAGCGTGTTTTATCAACGAAAGAGCCATTTCACTTGGAATTCCGCGTATGCCGCAAAGATGGTGCTTACATCACAGTTGAGGATAACGGGTACTTCTTTTTAGACAGTGCAGGCAAAATTGCTCACATGGTTGGTTTCGTCGTTGATATAACTGAGCGTAAGCAAGCACAAGAGGAACGAGAGCAAGCGTTTAGAGCACTCCAGCAAAGCGAAGCCCGGTTTAGGCGCTTGGTTGAATCCAATATCATTGGGATCATTTTGGCAGACCTTAATGGCAACATTACGGAAGCTAACGACGCTTTTCTACAGATGTTGGGATATGAGCGCCAGGAGCTGCTGTCAGGAAACTTGCGTTGGGACGAAATAACCCCACCAGAATATCGCCCTTTGGATGCAGGAGCGATCGCAGAATTTATCAGTTCTGGAGTTTGTACTCCCTTCGAGAAGGAATTCATTCACAAAGATGGGACGCGTGTTCCCGTGATGGTTGGTGGGGCACTGGTGGAACAGTCTCAACAGAGTACTCTGTGTTTTGTCCTCGACATCAGCGAGGGTAAGCAGGCAGAACAGAAAATCCACGAACAAGCGGCTCTGCTCGATATCAGTACAGATGCGATTCTCGTTCGAGAGTTGGGCAACCAAATTCGATTTTGGAACAAAGGAGCCGAACATCTGTACGGATGGAAAGCCCAAGAAGCGATTGGCAAGAATGCCGATGAGCTTCTGTATCGACCGGAAACCCTATCTCAACTCCAAAACAACCACAAAAGTCTGGTTGAGTGTGGCTCCTGGCAGGGTGAGTTGCATCAAGTCACGAAAGAAGGCAAGGAGATCATTGTTGCCAGCCGTTGGACTCTGGTGCGCGATGAGGATGGCCAACCAAAATCCATCCTGACTGTCAACACCGACATTACAGAGAAAAAACAACTCGAAGCGCAGTTTCTCCGCGCACAGCGTATGGAGAGTCTCGGCACCCTGGCAAGCGGTATCGCCCACGACCTCAACAATGCGCTAACACCCATACTGATGACAGTTCAACTTCTAGGGACAAAACTTCCAGATGAGCAGAGCCAGCAGTGGCTTTCGATACTCAAAACAAACGTTAAACGTGCGGCAGATTTGGTAAAACAAGTGCTTTCATTTTCACGAGGACTCGAAGGTAAGCGCACAACCCTAGAGGTGAAACCCTTAATCTCGGAAATTGAGCAGATTGTTAAACAGACATTTTCCAGAGCTATTGCAATCCGCACCGATATCCCAACGCAAAACCTTTGGACGATCTCTGGTGATGCTACCCAATTGCACCAAGTGCTGATGAACCTCTGCGTTAATGCTCGTGATGCCATGCCAGAGGGCGGTATCCTCCAGATTTCAGCCAGTAATCTGTGGATTGATGAGAACTATGCCCGCATGAATATTGAGGCGAAGGTTGGTCCTTACGTTGCCATTACTGTATCGGATACGGGAGTTGGCATCAATAGTGAAATACTAGATCGCATTTTTGAGCCTTTTTTCACCACAAAAGAGCTAGGCAAAGGCACAGGACTTGGTCTTTCAACAGTGATGGCTATCATCAAAAGCCATGGTGGTTTTGTGGATGTATATAGCGAAGTCGGGAAAGGAACACGGTTTAAGGTGTACTTACCGGTGACACAGACAAGGGAGACAGATTGTCCACCAGCAGATCACCAGGAATTACCTACAGGTCATGGAGAATTGATTCTCGTGGTTGATGACGAAGATTCAATCCGTGAGATTACCAAAACTGCCCTGGAAACCTATGGCTACAAAGTTCTAATTGCTAGTGATGGAATTGAGGCGATCGCACTGTATACACAACGTAAAGAAGAAATTAGTGTTGTGTTGATTGATATGATGATGCCATCTATGGATGGTCCAAGTACAATCCGCGTGTTGCAAAAAATTGATCCGCAGGTCAAGGTTATTGGCGTCAGCGGCCTTGTATCAAACGATAAGATGATTGAAATCCTTGGTAATAGTGTTAAAACCTTTTTGCCAAAGCCCTA